>CAMLNW010000164.1 GCA_946481495.1 uncultured Actinomycetes bacterium | reverse complement strand
GCGTTACGAAGCGCCGGACGCTCGGCGCGGGCGCCACCGCCGTCGGTCTTACCCTCATCTTGAGCTTTAGAGTTGTCGCCCTCGGGGTCGTTGAGGGTTCGCTTGTCGTCGCCGCCGGCCTTCTGCTCGCGACCGACCTTCGGCGTCGGCGCCGAGTCGGTCCCGAGCGGATCCGCGGCCGGCGGGGTGCTCGGTGCGGGAGTGGTCTCGGGCGCCGGCGTGGTTGCGGGCGGAGGAGTGGTCTCAGTCGTGGGCGCCGGGGGAGTGGTGGTCGGCGCGTCCTGGGCGGAGACCCACTCGACCGGACCGAGCTCGGCCGGGAGCTGGATCTCCGAGACCGGCGTGCCCGGAGGCACGTCGACGGTGACCGTGACGATCTCGCCGGTCACGAGCTTGACCGTGAGCACGCGCGACTCGGCAGAGGCCGCCACCGTGAAGCTGGTGAGAGCCGCGACCAGCGCGACGCCTGCGCAGAGCAGGGTGTGCCACAGCCGCTTCTTCATCCCGGGAATTGGTCTCCTCCTTGCGCGCCCCCGGCGGGAACGCTCTTAGACGCGCGCAAGCTTATAGATCTGCTGGGCGCAGAGAGAACGCTAGCTATCGGCTCGGAGAGGTACAAGGGGGATCGGTAGTTGGGGGAAAGCGGCGCATATTGCGGCCGTCCGTGTAGTGAGTATCGGCAGCTGCAGGTAGCTCCGCAAGCCCCGTACGGTGGCTTGCACTCAGCTATGTGGAGTTCTACTGCTCGCTCGGCGGTCCAGCTAACCATCGCAGGATAAGCCTAGACCTAAACTTGAGATTCAGGCTTGATCGGTTTGGCCCGGTCCATTGGCCGTCCTGTAGCCTGCCGCCGATGGCCACCGACCATGACATGACCTTTGTCGATCGCGTCTCGCGGCAGGGCGAGGAGGCGCTGGGAAAGCTCGCCGAGGAGCTGATCGGCAACCCGATCGTCAGCGGCGCCGTCTCGCGCGCATTCGAGGCACGCGAGAAGGCGGTTCAGGCTCAGGAGGCGGCGCTCGGAGCGCTGAATATTCCTTCGGCCGCCGACATCGAGCGCGTCACTCGTCGGCTGCGGTCGGTCTCGCAGCGCTTGGAGTCGATCGAGGACACCCTCGACCGTCTCGAGGAGCGCCTGGCCAAGCCGGCTCCGAAGCCCGCGGCCGCCAAGAGACCAGCCGCCCGCAAGCCCGCCACGCGTAAGCCGGCGGCCAAGAAGTCCTAGCGGGCCACCCGCTCCAGGGCCGTCCAGCCCGCCTCGCCGAGCGCCAACCCCAACGACTCTAGGTCCTCGCCGGGGATCCGCTCGCGATCGCCGCTAGCCAGCAGGTCGGCGACGCCCAGCAACACCGCCGCGGCGACTTCGCGCCGGTCGGCGATCGCCAGCAACGCGGCGGCCTCCATCTCGACGACGTCAGCCCCGTCTTGCAGCCATCCCTCGGGCGCATCGGCGCGTGGGTCGTAGAAGAGGTCGGTCGTCAGCGCCGTCACCGGCCGTGCGCCGCCGGCGGTCAGCGCCGCGGTCAGCGCCTGGTCGGGAGTCAGCTGCGGGCCGCCGCCGAGTGCGGCACTGGTGCCGTCGGTCCCGATCACGCTCGCGGCGGCAAGCAGCTCTCCCAGCTTGAACCCCTCGCGGAGGGCGCCGCAGGTCCCGATCCGCAGCAAGGTGCGCGCGCCGAGGTCGATCAGCTCCTCGACCACGATTGCCGCGCTCGGGCCGCCCATGCCGGTTGCCTGGATCGTCAACAGCTCGCCGTCGCGGGCTGTTCCGGTGTAGCCCCACAGGCCACGGTTGTGGTTGAACATCTTCGGACCGTCGAGCAGCGCTTGGGCGACCATGAGCGCTCGGTGAGGGTCGCCGGGCAGCAGCACCCGCTCGGCTAGCGGCGCGGCGGGTCGCAGGTGGTGCGTCGCCGGGTCTGTCACGCGCGGCAGCCTACGGCTCGAAGCCGACTGGCGACGGCCCGCGCGACTATCCTCGCCGTGTGCCCCAACGTCCCGACATCCAGGAGGCCCTGCGCGAGGCGGTCGACCGGACCGTTCGCGCGACTGTCGATACGCGCGAGCGTGCTCAGGACGCCGCCGGCGGTGTGGCCGACGCCGTCGACGACATCGTCAAAGGTGCCCAGGACAACATCTCGCGTAGTCGCAAGGGCGTGCTGGCGGCCGTCGAGGACCGTCTCCCGGCGAGCCAGGACGACATGAAGGCGCTGCGCACCGAGCTGCGCCGGATCGACAGGCGACTCGGCGAGATAGAGCGGCGGCTCGACGAGCTACCGCACGGCAGCGACTAGAAGTGGACGCCCTTTAGCAAGTACGCCATCGCGACGGCCTCGGTTGACATCTCGTCGCCCGACTTGCCGTCCTCCAGCTCACCCGCGTCGCTGCCCTTCTTCGCAGCTGTCGAGTCCGGGAACAGGCTGTAGGCCTGGTTGAGGATGATGTCGACTGTAGACGGCGACAGCGCGTAGAGCACCTCGCCAAACGTCCCCAGCCGCGATGCCTTGCGCTTCGGCTTGTCGATCATCGCGTCGCAGAGCATCTCCCCGGCCTCCTCTGGAGTCAGCGTCGGGAAGGCCTTGTAGATGTCCGTCGGCGCGATCATCGGCGTCCGCACGAGCGGCATGTAGACGGTCGTGAACTTGACGTTGTCGGCGACGCACTCGGGCGCCGCGCAGCGCGAGAAGGCGTCGAGCGCCGACTTCGAGGCGACATAGGCCGAGAAGCGCGGCGTGTTCGTCTGAACGCCGATCGAGGAGATGTTCACGACGTGCCCGCGACCCTGCTCGCGCATCGCGGGCATCAGGCCCATCACCAGCCGGATCGCGCCGAAGTAGTTGAGCTGCATCGTGCGCTCGTAGTCGTGGAAGCGGTCGTAGGAGCGGGCGACCGAGCGACGGATCGAGCGGCCAGCGTTGTTGATCAGGACGTCGACGCCGCCGTGCTCGTCGATGATCTCCTGCGCGACCCGCTCGATGTCGTCGAGGTCCGAGAGGTCGGCGGGGTGGACGTGGGCGGTGCCGCCGGCGGCGCGAATCTGCTCGGCGACCTCCTCGAGCTTCGCGCGCGTGCGCGCGACGAGGATCACGATGCCGCCGGCCTCGCCGACGCGGGCCGCGGTCTCGGCGCCGATCCCCGACGACGCGCCGGTGATCACGACGCGCTTGTCCTGGATCGCTGTGGTCAGCGACCGATCGCGGAACAGCGCGGGGTCGAGATTGCGCTCCCAGTAGTCCCAGAGCCGGCCGGCGTAGCTGTCGAGCGGCGGCACCGCGATGCCCGTACCGTTCAACGCCCGCTGGGTGTCGCGCGCGTCGAAGGTGCACCTGAAGTCGCGCACCTCCATCGCCTCCGGTGGGATGCCGAGGTCGCGGTAGACCTGGTTGCGGATCTTCTTGACGGTCGGCAGCGCCATCACCCCGGCGCGCACCGGCGCGGGAACGGCCTTGGTCAGGTTCTCGTCGACGCGCATCGCGAGCTGAGGCGCGTGCGCTGCCTTCGCGAAGGTGTTGAGCGCCTCGCCGACGGTCATCGGCTCGGGGTCGACGAGGTGGAAGGTGTCGCCCGGCAGGTCCTCGTCGGGCAGGTGGCCGATGTGGTCCATCGCGCGGGCGACGAAGTCGACCGGGACGAGCGTCGTCTTGCCCCCCTCGGGGCCGGCGAGTGGGAACCAGGCGGGCAGCGCGCCGCGCAGCTTCTTGAGGAGCGTGAAGAGGTAGTAGGGGCCGTCGATCTTGTCGATCTCGCCGGTGCGCGAATGGCCGACGACGATCCCCGGGCGGTAGACGAGCGTCTGCGCCTCGACGTCGCGCTTGACCATCTGCTCGGACTCGTACTTGGTCCGGTGGTAGTGGTGCGGCAGCCGCTGGCCCTCGTCGAGCATGTCCTCCTGGAACACGCCGCGGTAGTCGCCGGCGACGGCGATCGAGCTGACGTGGTGGAAGCGGCCGACGTCGCGCGAGTTCGCGAACTCGATCGCGTGGCGGGTTCCCTCGACGTTGGCGCGCTGCGCGGCCTGCTCGTCGGCCTCGATGTCGTAGACGGCGGCGAGGTGGAAGAAGTGGTCGATCTTCGCGTCGGCGGGCAGCACCGAAGCGTCGATGCCGAGCGCCGGCTGGGTCAGGTCGCCGGGGACCGCGACGATTCGTCCCTCGCCGGCATGCAGCCGCTGGGCGAGATCCTCGACCTTCCCGCGCGAGCCCTCACGGGTCAGCACGTAGATCGTGCCGTCGCGCTTCAGCAGCTCCTCGATGAGATGCCTGCCGATGAATCCGGTCCCCCCGGTCACGAAGTAGTTCACGCCGCGCGAGTCTAACTCCCCAGCTAGCGGCTGCGCCGGTTCTGCGAGCGGCCTCTCACCGTTGTAGCGTCAGCGACCCGGTGAATGACGAGCGACTTACCCTCACCCAGGTCGCGGAGCGCGCGGGCGTGTCGTCCGCGACGCTGCGACGCTGGGTCAAGGAGGGGCTCATCCCTCAGCTGGACGGCGGCGTGGGGCCCTGGAGCGCGGCCGCGGCCGCTCAGGCGCGAATCGTCGCTCGGTTGCGTGACCGTGGTCACACGATCGACCAGATCAGGGAGGCGACCGAGGACGGCCGGCTGGCGTTCGGCTTCATCGAGGAGCTGCTGCCCGATGACGACGGCGACGCCTCGCTGAAGGACGTCGCCAAGGCGACTGGGTTGGCGCCGGCGCTGATCGAGCGTCTCTGGAACAGCTTCGGGCTGCCGGCGAGCGATCTCGACGCGATGTCGGACGAGGACGTCGAGGCGATGCGCGAGGCGGCGGGAGTGCTCTCGACGGGCCTGCCGCTGGTCGCGTCGCTGCAGCTCGCGCGCGTCTATGGACAGGCGCTGTCGCAGATCGCGGACGCCGAGGTGCGGCTGATCCACCTCTACGTCCACGAGCCGCTGATGCGCGAGGGCATCGGTGGCCTGCAGATGGCGGAGCAGATGGAGAGCCTCGCGCGCGATCTGCTGCCGCGCTCCTCGGCGCTGATGGAGTACCTGCACCGTCGCTTCCTGCAGCACTTCGTGGCGCAGGACGTCGTCGGTCACATGGAGGTCGAGCTCGACGGCGAGGTCGACCTCGGGCGGTTGCGCGTCGGGATCTGCTTCTGCGACCTGGCCGGCTACACGCGCTTTACCGAGGAGGAGGGCGACGAGCAGGCGCTCTCCTATGTCGAGCGGTTCGTGGACAGGGTCACCGAGACGCTGCCCGACGACGCGCGCGTGGTCAAGACGATCGGCGACGAGGCGATGATCGTCGGCCAAGACATCCAGGCGCTGACCGAGTGGGCCGTTCGTTTCCAGGACGAGTTCGAGCAGCGCCCGGAGCCGCGCATCGGAATCCACTACGGCGCGGCGCTCTACCGCGATGGCGACTACTTCGGCCGTGAGGTCAACCTCGCCTCGCGCGTGGTCGCTCGCGCGCGAGGAGGAGAGGTGCTCGCCACCGGTGCCGTCGTCGAGCACGTCGAGACCTCGGGCCGGCTGACCTTCGAGGGGATCGGCCAGGTCAAGCTCAAGGGCTTCGACGAGCCGCGCCAGCTCTGTCGTGTGACCGGCTCCGCGCGATGACGGGGATCGCCGATCCCGGCGCCGCGCTCGCAGCCGCCCGCACGAGCGACCTGATCCAAGCCGGCGAGCCGCTGCTCGTGATGCTCTCCGGCGGTGCCGACTCCGTCTGCCTGCTCGACGTCGCGCTGCGGCTCGGCGCTGACGTGACGGCGCTGCACGCCAACTACGGCCTGCGCGACGCCGCCGAAGACGACGAGCGCCACTGCCGCGACCTCTGCGTACGGCTCGGTGTCGAGCTGATCGTCGAGGCCGCGCCGCTGCCGGACGAGGGCAACGTCCAGGCCGCGGCCCGCTCGGCGCGCTATCGCCTCGCCGAGCTACACGCGCGTGGCGACTACGCCGCCGCGCACACCGCCTCCGACCAGGCCGAGACCGTGCTCTACCGCCTCGCTGTCTCGCCCGGCCGCCGCCCGCTGCTCGGGATGACGTCCCGCCGCGGCCGCCTCGTCCGCCCGCTGCTCACGGCGACAGCGGCTGAGACGCGCGCCCACTGTCGCGCCCGCGGTCTCGAGTGGCGCGAGGACGCCTCCAACCGCGATCCCCGCTTCGCCCGCGCGCGCGTCCGCCACGGCCTGCTCGAGGTCTTGCGTGAGGTCGCCCCCGGCGCCGAGCACACGATCGCCGAGACCTCCGCCCAGCTCCGCGACGAGGCCGATGCGCTCGACATGGCTGTCGACGCCGCGCTCGCCGGCCTTGGCGGCGGCCCCGCGGTCGACGCTGAGGCGCTCGCCGCGCTCGGTCCGGGCCTGTCACGCCTCGTCCTCCGCCGTCTCGCGGAGCGCGAGACGGTCTCTCCGCACCCGCTTTCGCGCGCGGACGTGGACGCCGTTCTCGCGCTCGCCGGGACATCCGGCAGCCGCTCGCTCGACCTCGGCAACGGCCTCCGTGCCCTCGCCGAGTACGGAACCCTCCGCTTCCAGGTCGGCACAGGCCCCGCGCCCGC
>CAMLNW010000163.1 GCA_946481495.1 uncultured Actinomycetes bacterium | reverse complement strand
CGCGCAGCCACGGACCCCATGACCGCTTCAGGTCCAGGCGGCTCATCCACGGGCGTCCGACCGGGATGACGTGGGCGGGGCTGCGACGCAGGTGGGCGGCGACCCAGAGTGCCTCGCCGAGGGCGAAGATGCCGACCGCGACCGTGCCCCAGATGCCGGCTAGACCGTGGGCCGACAGCGCGCCGACCGGGTCGTCCAGCTTCTTGTCGAACGCGAGCACGCCGTAGACGACGATCACGCCGGCGATCAAGCCGATGATCGGGGCCGCCCAGTACTCCACGAAGCCACACGGCGCCGTGATGCCGACGAGACCGGCGATTGCGCCGTTGCCGGCCATGCCGACGTCGAGCGACTTGGTCTTCATGTAGATGATCGCGCTCGCGCCGATCACACCGGCCGCCGCGGCGAGCTGGGTGTTCAGCATGACCTCGCCGAAGAACGACCCGGCGCTCTCGAACGTCGAGCCGCCGTTGAAGCCGAACCAGCCGATCCAGAGGATGACCACGCCGAGGCCGACGAGCGGCATCGAGTGACCGGGGATCACGCGTGGCTTGCCATCGGCGCCGTACTTGCCCTTGCGAGCACCGAGCAGCAGCAGCGCCGCCAACGCACCGGTCGCACCGGTGAGGTGGACGACCGAGGAGCCGGCGAAGTCCATCACCGGCTTGCCGCCGACGTCGGACAGCAGGCCGCCGCCCCAGACCGCGTGCGCGATTAGCGGGTAGATCAGCGCGCCGAAGACGATCGCGTAGATCACGTAGGCGCCGAACTTGATCCGCTCGAGCGTCGTGCCCCAGACGATTGCCAGCGAGACGGCCGCGAAGGCCAGCCCGAACAGCATCAGCATCGTGTCCGACGCCGCGACGACCGTCGCCTCCGCTCCGCTGCCGATCGTCTGACCGAAGTGGAAGAAAAAGCCGTCGTTGCCGAAGTAGTCGTTGCCACCGCCGTTGATGCCGAAGCCGATCGCCCACCAGGCGATCGTCACGACCGCGAGGTTGATGAAGATCTTCGCCACGCCGGTGCCAGCGTTCTTCTGCCGCGAGAAGCCGATCTCGAGGAACATGAAGCCGGCCTGCATCAGGAAGACGAGGACGGTTGCGACGGCGACCCAGACCATGTCGAGCTCGGCGGCCTTCGCCTCCACCTGCTCCAACACGTCGGCCTGGGCGAACGCCGCCCCTGGCAAGAGAAGGGACGCGAGCGCGGCCACCAATACGGCCAGCGCGCCGGTCCTCAGGAAACTTGATCTCATCGTGTGAGGCTCTCCTTGGGCCGGCGGCGCACAACGCCGCCGGATCGGGGGAATCGGACCTCATCAACCTAAGATCGCCCTCGCCAGGGGTCTTTATCCAGATGGCGAAGATTTAGAAGACGGCCTTCTCACGCCTGTCCGAGGCGAACTCTCCAACGTGACATTCCCAACAATCGAGTTTGCGGCCTTCTTCACGGTCGTTCTGTTCCTGTCCTGGCTGCTGATGCCGCACCCGCGTGCCTGGCGGCCGTTCATCCTGGGTGCGTCGTGGGTCTTCTACGGCTGGTTGGACTGGCGCTGGGTGCTGCTGCTGATCGGCTCGACGGTCGTCAACACGGTGTTCGCCAACGCAGTAGCGCGCGCCGAGACCCCCGCGCAGCGCAAGCAGTGGGTAGCCATCGCGGTGGCGGCAAACCTGACGCTCCTCGGGATCTTCAAGTACCTCGGCTTCTTCGTCGGCTCAGTCGACGACGCGCTCAGTTCGGTCGGGATTGCCAGCCTGCCGGTGACCCAGATCGTGCTGCCGATCGGGATCTCGTTCTTCACCTTCCAGTCGATCTCGTACGTCGTCGACGTGTATCGCGGCGATCAGCGCCCTGTGGCGTTGATGGATTTCGCGATCTTGCAGGCGTTCTTCCCGCACATCGTCGCGGGGCCGATCGTCCGCGTCGGCGAGTTCGTGCCGCAGCTGAAGACCCCGCGCGACCCGCGCAAGGTGCTCGCCGGGCCTGGGATCTTCCTGATCGCCGGCGGCCTGCTCAAGAAGACCGTCGTCGCCGACGAGCTGGCGCGGCGGATTGTCGACCCGGTGTTCTCGGATCCGGGCGCCCACTCCGGGCTCGAGACGCTGCTCGCCATCTACGGCTTCGCCGCCCAGATCTACTGCGACTTCTCCGGCTACACCGACATGGCGATTGGGCTCGCGCTGCTGCTTGGCTTCCGGCTGCCGCAGAACTTCGACCGCCCCTACCTGGCCACCAGTCTGCGCCTGTTCTGGCATGGCTGGCACATGACGCTGTCGCGCTGGCTGCGCGACTACCTCTACATCCCACTCGGCGGCAACCGGCGCGGAACGCGCCGCACGTACATCAACCTGATGCTGACGATGGTGCTCGGCGGTCTCTGGCATGGCGCGGCGTGGACGTTCCTGATCTGGGGCGGCATCCACGGCAGCGCGCTGGCGGGCGAGCGCTGGCTCGGCGAGCGCTATCCGCGGGTTCACCTGCCGCGCTGGCTGGCCTGGGCGATCACCTTCAACGTCGTCTGCCTGGCCTGGGTGTTCTTCCGCTCGCCGGATCTCAGCACCGCCTTCGGCGTACTTGGGCAGATCGGCGCCGGCGGGCCGTCGCCGCTGGTCACACCCGTGCTGGTGGCGCTGACCGTGGGCGCCGTAGCGATCCAGGCGGTGCCGCGCGACTTCTGGCAGCGCGCCGAGCGCTGGTTCGTGCTGCGGCCGGCGCTGGCGCAAGGCCTGGCGCTTGGCGCACTGATCGTGATCGCCGACGCGGCCGTCGGGCAGCAGGGCGTGGCCCCGTTCATCTACTTCCAGTTCTGACATGGACGACCGCCGACGACAGCGACACGACGAGGAGCGCGAGCATCGCCGCGAGCAGCTCTCCGACCACGAGCCGATCGGCGGCCAGCCGAACGTCCACGACCCCTCCCACCCCGGCATCGGCGACCCAGAGGACCCGACCCTGGCGATGCCCGCCGGCCGCGTCTTCCTCGTGGTGCTGGTGGCGCTGCTAACCGCGGCGATCTTCAACGCCGACGCGATGGTGCGCGCCGGCGAGGGGATGAAGCTCGGCACGACGCGCGACATCACGCTGTCGGTCGCCCGGCCACTCGCCGACGTGACCGGCTTCCTCCAGCTCAACGAGCCGCGCAAGGGCTTCGACGCCGCCTTCGGACAGGAGAGCAAGACGGCCTCGGGCACCGAGCTCGAGACCGGCTCGGCGGCGATCCTGAGGAAGAGGGCAAAGCGCGAGGCGAAGCCGGTCTGGCGCCAACCGACCGCCGGCCAACCGCTCGACCTGCTCGTCACCGGCGACTCGGAGGCCGACCTCGTCGGCCTGAAGATGGCCGACCTCGACACCGACGACCTGCTCGACGTCGAGACCGTCGCCCGCAACGGCACCGCGCTGACCAACCCCGGCTTCTTCAACTGGGAGCTCAACGCCCAGCAGGAGATGTCGTCGCGCGACCCCGACGCAGTCGTGATGCTGATCGGCGCCAATGACGGCTTCAACGTCGATGTCGACGGCGAGCTGTTCGCGCCCGGCTCGGCGGCGGGCGTGCCCTGGATGACCATGCCGCTCGGCGGCGACGGCAAGCGCCCCGTCTACTGGGTTCCCCCGCCGACCGCGCGCGACCAGACCTACAACGAGATCTACCGCTCCCAGAACCGCGCGGTCAAGCGGGCGGCGGAGTCGGTCGAGGGTGCCCGCTACGTCGACATCTTCTCCACGATCGGCAACGGCCAGTACTCCGACGAGGTCGAGGTAAACGGCCGCAAGGTCCTCGGCCGCCAGTCCGACGGCATCCACTTCAACCGCGAGGGCGCCGAGGTTCCCGCCGGCCTCGTCCTAGCCGCCATGGCCGAGGACTACCCGGCGCTGAAGGGCGCCGCGCCAGAGCCACCGAAGACCGACGGCCGTACCAAGCTGGGCGAATAGCTCGGAGGGCGGAGCCGCACGCGACTGTCACTGTCAGGCGGTCTGCTGTTGCACAGCCTGTCCTAGCTTCGGGGAATGCCCCGTGAGTGCCTGCGAACCGACCTGACCGTCCTGGAGTTGCTGTTCGACAGCGACGCAATGCTCCTGATCGGACGCCTATTGATCAGCGTCGCTGCAGTGGTGTTGTTGGCCTGCGGGCTCTTCGTCCTGGGATCGATAACAGTCCGTGTAAGACATGGTCACTGGCTCAAGCGCGCTGGCCCATTCGAGGTTTCGGACACGACGGCGGACGAAGTCATCCGAGAGATAGAGACGCTCGAGCACACGATCGGCCAACAGCGGGCGACGATCGCCGCGCTCGAGTCGCTGCTGAGCGTCTGGGGCGAGCCGCTCGTCGACGCGGACAACGAAGGGGATAGCTAATATGCAGGTTGAGATGGCAGGAACTCGGGATACCGACGATGTGCAGCAGCGCGCATACGATGCCTTGGTTGCGCAAACCAAAGAGGTGTTGAGGACCTCGAAGGAACGCCAGGAGCACGCGGACCGCACGATCGCCAAGGCTCTGCGCACGATCCGCCGCGCACTGGTGGAGAGTCGCCGCGGCTACTGACTCACGGGAAGCAACCCCCAATCCCTAGCCGGGAAAGCTAGGCAGGCGTCTCGTCTGGCGCCCGGTCGACGGCCTCGGACTCGACGGCTCCGTCGCGGGCCTCGTCCTCGGGTGGGAGGGCGCCGCCGCGGTCGGTGCCGGCGATCAGCTCGTCGGGGGCCTTGTCCTTGGGGATGAAGCCCGACTTCATGCCGAAGTAGACCGACTGTGGGTGATGGGCGACGATCGCGACGGTCGACTGCTCGGGCATCACCGCGAAGCCGTCGGAGAGGTACATGCCGATCTCCTCGAGGTCGAGCAGGCGCCAGACCTTCTCGTGCTCGGACTGGTCGGGGCAGGCGGGGTAGCCCCAGGAGTAGCGGCGGCCCTGGTCGGCTTCGATCCCTAGCTCGTTGCGAGCTTGAGCGTGCAGCCACTCTGCCAATCCCTCGGCTGACTGGACGGCGAGACCATGAACGAACAGCTGCTCGGAGAACTCGCCGGCGGCCTCGAGCTCGGCGAGGCGGTCGGTCGACTTCGGGCCGACGGTGACGCCCTGGAGGGCGACGACGTCGCGCTCGCCGGAGTCGAGCGGGCGGTAGAAGTCGGCGAGGCAGATGCGGTCGTGCTTCGGCTGGCGCGGGAAGGTCAGCCGCTCGATCTCGCGGTCGTGGTCCTCGGGGTCGAAGATCACGAGGTCGTTGCCGTCGCTGTTGCAGGGGAAGTAGCCGATCCTGGCCTTGGGCTCGAGGTAGTCCTGCTCGCGCCACATCCGCTCGAGCTTCGGCCGGAAGCCCTCGTCGCCATCGTGACCCTCGACGATCTGGCGCCACTCCTCCCCCTTCTTGCCACGCCCGCCCCAGTGCAGCTTGAACAGCACGTGGCGATCGAGGTAGGGGAATACCTCCTCGAACGGGACGTCGATCTCACGCACGCCCCAGAACGGCGGCGCCGGGATCGGCGTGTCGGTGCGTGTCTTGGAGCGCACACTGTCGTCGGTGACCGGCGGCGAGTCGTCGACGACGACCGGCTTCTCGCGCAGCTCCTTGGCCTCGCCGCGGATCTTCTCGACCAGCGCCGTGCGGGCGTCGCCGTCGATCAGCGCGTCCATCGTGTCGAGCCCCTGGAAGGCGTCCTTGCAGTAGAAGACGCCGGCGTCGTAGACGTCGTCGGAGTCGCGGCCGCCCGGATAGAGGATCCGCCGGCCGAAGTCGCGGTTGATCGCCGCGCCGCCGACCAGCACCGGGAAGTCGAGCCCGCGCGAGTGCAGCTCCTGGACGCAGATCGGCATCTGCTTCGAGGTCGAGACGAGCAGCGCCGAGAGGCCGATCGCGTCGGCGTCGTTCTCGACCGCAGCCTCGATGATCGTGTCGACCGGGACCTGCTTGCCGAGGTCGATGACCGTGTAGCCGTTGTTGGTGAGGATCGTGTTGACGAGCGACTTGCCGATGTCGTGCACGTCGCCGAAGACGGTCGCGATCACGACCTTGCCCTTGGTGTGGCCCTCCATCCGCTCGAGGTAGTTCTCGAGCTGCGCCACGGCGCGCTTCATCACCTCGGCCGACTGGAGCACGAACGGCAGGATCAGCTCGCCGGCGCCGAACTTGTCACCGACCTCCTTCATCGCCGGCAGCAGCACCTGGTTGAGCGTCGGGACGGCGCCGATCTTCTCGACCGACTTGTCGATCTGGGCCTCGACGCCGTCGCGCTTGCGGCGCAGGATGTGCCAGTGCAGCGCCTCCTCGGGCTCCATCCCGGCGGTCGGGTCGGCGACCTCGGCCTCGGCGTCGTCGCCCTTGGACTCGAAGTGACCGATGAACCGCTCGAGCGCGTCCTCGCGGCGGTTGAAGACGAGGTCGTCGACCAGCTCGCGCTCGTTGTCCGGGATCTCGCCGTAGGGCGTGATGTGGTTCGGGTTGACCATCGCCAGGTCGAGCCCGGCCTCGACGCAGTGGTGCAGGAAGACCGAGTTGAGGACCGCGCGAGCGCCCGGCGACACGCCGAACGACACGTTGGACA
>CAMLNW010000162.1 GCA_946481495.1 uncultured Actinomycetes bacterium | reverse complement strand
AGGGACGGCCGCTACGTGGCCTACGGCGACCGGAAAGGCCTCCACATCCGTGACGACACGACGGGCGCGACGCGCACCGTGCCCGGATCGGAGGCGCTGTTCTCAGGTCGCGCCGGTCCAGTCGTCCACGTCGGACAACAAGTCGTCCATGCGATCGATGGCGTGCATGACAAGCGCCTGAGCCGTCTCCGGTGTGTCGAGCGCCTTGACGAACCCTCGGATGCCCTGAGCGATCCGGGCGTGGGTGAAGGCGGCGCCGAAATCGTAGGCGAGGCACTCGATGCAGTAGCGGCCGATGAGCTGGCGCTCGCCGGCGGGGATGCCGCAGCCCTCGCATTTCGTGACCTCCTTCCCCTTCTCGTCGTCGTCGCGAAGCCGCTCGTCTCGCGCGAGGCGGCGGGCGAGCCACTCTTGGTAGTCGGGTCGCTCCTGTAGTGCCACGTGTCTCCCTTCGGGTAGAGACACCCGCGGTCCGTGCTCACGTGGCAGGCGATAACTTCCGTGCCGCGTCCGAGCTTCGGGTCGGGCGCCACGCCCCCGGCCGTTACCGCGGCGCGGGGGCACTACTTCTTTTTGGTTGTCGCGGCCGATGCTACGGCGCAAATCGCCTGCTGTGGGCCGCTCTCATGAGTTGTTACGTTCGTTACCGAGCGGCCCGGGTCAAGAGCTCGACTTCAGTAGCTGCACATGGGGCAGCGGCCGCCGAGGTCGGCGGCCTTGACGATGTAGTCGAGGACCAGCGGCGCTAGCTCCTGCTCGGACACGCGCGGCTCGATGATGTAGTGGCGGCCGCCGGTGAGCGAGGCGTCTGATCTCGAGCGCGTCGTCGATGACTTGGGCGTAGATGGCGCGGCTGTCGTCGAGGTAGCGGGTGACCTCGTAGCGGACGTCGTCTGACTGTGGGGCGGCGTTGGTGGTCCTTGGCTTGTCCTCCGTGTTGGTCGCTTGACGGGTAGGCGCAACACGGCCGCTTGAGGCGCAAGGGCGGAACGCGAAGCCCGTAGGGCGAGGGCGCGTCAGCGAGGCCGACCCCGGCAGGGGGCGCCCGTAGGGCGACACGAAGTGCCGGCCTTGTAGCCCGGCGCCGCGGCCGTAAAGTGCCGTCCGGCAAACGACCGGCGGCGGAGGTCTTGGTCGCGACCCCCGCCCCGATCGTCAGGTGCGGCTAGGGCGTTTGTCCGACGGCGATGGTCGATCGGATCTCGCGCAGGGGCTTCGGCTCGAAGTAGAGGTCGCGCTCGGGCGGCAGTCCCATCGCCCGCACTCTGGCGAACTCATCGAGCGACTGGTCGCCGAACTCGTCGCAGTCGGGGCCGAGCGCCGAGACGCAGAACCCGGTCATGACCGGCGTGTCTCCGTACTCGGTGATCGCGACGTAGTAGGTCCACCGCCCGGCTGGTACGAACAGCTTGACCTTGCAGACCAGCTCGTCGTCGGCGTCGGGCAGCTCGCGGTAGGTCGGCAGCTCGTCGGTGGTGAGGATGTAGTCGTAGGCCGGTCCCTGGAACTCGGGGATCAGGCTGTTGAGCCGCCAGCGGATCGTTGGCACACGCTCGCGCAGCCCGGGGCCTACGCCGCCGGGGAGCTGGGCCAGCTCGTCGCCGGTGATGAGTGTCGGATTGGACATGGGTTCTCCAATGGGTCGCGGCCCGCCGGTTGCGGGCCGATCCCCTTCCGCCTGCACGCGCAGCGTGCGACTCTGGAAGGGGTCGGGCCGTCAGCCGGCGGCGTCGGTGTTCTCGCGCGCGACGAGGACGTTCAGCGCCCATGAGGCGGCTTTGGCTTTCGCGGGTGGGTCGTCGCCGAGATAGCCGATGAGCGACTGTCCGACCTCTGGCGCCGTAAGCGCGTCGTCGGAGACCTGGCGCGCGAGAACGAGACCGTCGGCGCAGACGGCGACCATGTAGAAGGCGTCTTGTCGCTGGTCGTCCATGCGGGCGTCAGTCGTCTGGGAGTTCCACCTCGAAGCCGCAGACGCGAAGCTGGGCGGCGAGTGGCCACAGCCGGCGGTAGTTCGGCGGGCGGTTGGCGGACCTGGGCTCGTACCAGCGTCCGAGCTGCGGCGACCAGCGAAAGCCGTACTCCTTGAGGATCTCGCCCGCGCCGTCGCCTGCGGTCGTGCCGTCGAGCGTGGTGCCGGCGTCGCGGGTGTGGAGGATCGTCAGCAGTGGGGCCGTCGTCTTCGACCATGCGGCGGTTGACCCGTAGCCGTCGAGCTCGTGGGACTGGGCCGTCGCCGCGCCTCCGCGTTTGGATGCCATGTCGTCGGCGATCTCTCGGCGCTCCCGCGCAATGTCGGTCCCAGAGGTGCGCTCGCGGCCCAGCAGCCGCCGGATGGCGGCAGTCGCGTCGGCGGCGGTGCGCGGAATCGGGAAGGACTCGCCGCGCTCCATCGCGAGGTTGCGGAGCAACCGCTCCTGGGCCTTTGAGGGCTTGGTGTGTCGGGGGTTGGTCATGGCCCGCCATCAGCAGCGCCGCGCCAGCGGTCTGCTAGGCGTGAAGGCCAGGGCTGATTCCCGGCACCTGCCCCGCGGAGGCGCGCCCGCCCTGGGGAGGACTGGACGTGCGGCCCCCGCGTGGCAGTTGGAGCGGCTAGTCCTGGGGCGTGGCGTCGTCGGTCGTGACGGCCTTGATGTCCTCGGAGAGGAACTCGATCGCCTCGTGCATCGCGTAGTTGCTCCAGCGGACGCGCTTGTACTGCGGCAGCTCGCGCTCGTCGGCGAGGTGTGCGGCGACGAGGGCCTCGCCGAGCAGCTCCATGACCTCGTTGGCGGACTTCGCTCGCTCGATGGCGCCCTTGAGATAGTCGAGCGCGCCCTGTGAATCGGCGTGCTCGACGTCCTCGCGCGTCTCGTTGCGCGTCTTGAGCTTGCGCACCGTCACCTCCTGCAACTGCGGGAGGACGAGGCGCAGCCCGTCGGCGGGCATGTCCAGGTTGTCGTGGAGCAGGATCGCGGCGACGGCCTTGGCTCGGGCGAGCGCCCGCGAGGTGCGGACCTTGCCACCCCGGCGGCGGATCAGCTTGCCGCCGAGGGCGAGGTTCGCCGGTCGTGCTGCCTTGGCGTCCTCGCGAGCCTGGGCGCGGCGCTCGCGCTCGGCGTCGTTGCCGGCGCTGGAGGGCGACTCGGGACGAGTCTCCGTGGTCGCGTCCGCGCACTCGCGCTCAAAGCGGTCGACGATCCGCTCCGCGAGGTCGGCGAGGAACTCGCGGTCGGTGACGAACTGCCTGGTGTCGTCGCTCCACTGGCTCTTGGTGGTGTGCTCGAGCAGGCAGCCGGCTGCGCGGGCGGCGTCGACGTCGGCATCGTCGATGTCGAGCCACGGGTCGTCGCCGTTCTGGGGCGAGTCTCCGTAGGAGGGGTCGAGCGCCTTCTGCACTCGGACGATCAGGCGGTCGCGCTTCTCCCCCGCCTCGACGAACTCGCTGAGCGGCATCGAGTAGTCCAGCTCGATCATCGTCGGCGCCGGGTCGAAGGACTCCGATGCGGTGGAGACGAGGATGTCGCCGAAGCGGTCGAGCATGTCGCGGCCGTCGACCTCGTTGCGGACGACGTACTCGCAC
This sequence comes from uncultured Actinomycetes bacterium, assembly GCA_946481495.1. The sequence continues at coordinate 2,982 of CAMLNW010000162.1, read as the reverse complement.
ATGCACTCCGCGACTCGCGGCGAGACCTTGGCGATCTCTCGCAGGTCGCGCTCGGCGGCGATGGGCACTTGCCCGGCGGCCATGTGGCGCTGCACGCCTGCGGGCAGCTTGAGCAGGCGCAGCCGCTCGCCGACCCAGCCGGCGGACTTGCCGACACGGGCGCCGATCGCCTTCTGGGTGGTCAGGTTCTCGGCCTTGGCGAGGCGGGTCAGCGCCTCGGCCTCCTCGATGACGTCGAGGTCGCGCCGGATCAGGTTCTCTGCGATCGCGGCGGCGAGCGCGTCATCTCCGGGCCGGATCAGGACCGGCACGCGCGTCAGGCCGGCGCCCTTTGCGGCGAGCAGCCGTCGCTCGCCGGCGACAACGATGTAGCCGCCGTCGCCGTCCTCGCGGACGGTCAGTGCGGTGACGACGCCCTGCTTGCGGATGCTGGCCTCCAGCTCGGCGAGGGCGGCCTCGTCGAAGTTCGAGCGCGGGTTGTGCCCGTCCTCGACGGTGATCTTCTCGATGTCGACCACGGCGGTCGTGTCGTCGGTCATGGACGTTTCCTCCTTGGTGCGGTTCCCCCTGCGGAGATCCGCTTGGGGCGCTCGCCCGATGCGAGAGCCGGTGCCCCCGCTCCCGCGCGCGGAGCGTGCGAAAATGCGGGGTGCCGGTGTCGCGAGGGTGAGGGCCGAACGGCTCCGGGATCGCGCGTTGCTCGCCGTCTGCGCTTAGGCCGCTGCATCGGGCTGGGGCGAGTCGTCGGCGAGGCTGTCGATGAGGCGGTAGCCGACCCCGCGGACTGAGACGACCCATCCCGTCGCCCCGGCGGCGGCGAGCTTGCGCCGCAGCCGGCAGGCGTGAGCGTCGACGGTGCGTGTCTTGCCGATCGAGACGTAGCCCCACACGTCGCGGAGCAGCTCGTTCTTGGTCTTCACCCGTGCCGGCTCGACGACGAGCGCGGCGAGCAGTGCGAGCTCCATCCGCGTGAGGTTCAGCGGCTTGCCGTCGAAGGTCGCGGTGAGCGCTACCTGGTCGATGGTCAGCGCCTTGGTCGCGTCGTTCATCGTCTCTTCTCCTTCGGGAGTGGCCCTGCCCGTCGCGGGGCCGTCCCGCCGCCGTCCGCGCCCCGAAGGGGTGCGAAAATCAAGGCGGGCGGACGCGGGCCGGGCGTGCTCTGTGCCCGGCCCTTGGTCTGCGGTTAGTCGGCCTCGATCTGGGCGGGGACCTGGACGACTCCGGCGTCCTCGCAGGCGCGAAGGCGCTTGGCGCCGTCGATCAGGACGTGGCGGCCGTGCTCGACGCGGACGTGGACCGGCTCGAGCAGGCCGTAGGCGATGATCGCGGTCGTCAGGCCGGCGAGGTTGGCCTTGGCGGTGATGTCCTGGGGGTCGTAGGGCTCGGGTACGTCGATCTCGGAGATCGCGAGCGTGCGCGCGGTGACGCTTGGGGTGGCGACGGTCATTGAGGCTCCTTGTCGAGGGGCTCCGCCCGTTGCGGAGCCCGATGCGTCCGCCTACGCACCCCGCCAGGGGTGCCATGCTGGCGGCGCTCGGGTCTGCGATGGGCGGACGTCATGGAGTCGGTGTCAGCTCTGGCTGCGACCACCGTTCGGACTAGGGTCAGTCACCGCGTGGCGGAGACTGAGGTAAGAGCGGGAGCGCCTTTTGAGCTACAGGGCTTCTGGTGGGACCCGGACGATCCATCTGAGCGGTCGTTCGGCGTTCTGCAATACGAGCCTGACAAGGGCATCACGCCGGAGCTGGTTGACGAGCGGGGTGTGCACTCGTTCTCCGACGACGATCCCGCTACGCGGGACTTGCACGGCCAGACCGTGGACGGCGTGCCGTGCACGATCTTCGAGGCGATGAACGTGAACTCGACGGTGAAGTTCCCATCGGGGCTTCAGCGTCAGGAGTGGCGATCAAGCGTGCTCGCCTATGGGGCTTGGCTTCACGGCTGGGCGTCAGTGCCGGTGACTTCAGTGGTCGTCGAGTGGCGCGGGCTGACTGAGTGGATCAGCAAGCCGTGTCGCGGCCCTGAGGGCGGCCGGAGAGGCATGTCTCGGGACAGCGACCGGCTGACCTTCGACCTTGAAGCAGCAACCCTCTCGGTCGGGTTCGAGAAGACATCGCAACGAACTGCGCTGGAGATCGTCGAACGCTGGACAGGCACGTTGCGGATCGAGACGCCGCAGGCGATCCCGATGAAGGAGTTTTCGTCGCGCTACCTGACGCCTCTACGCGACCTCATCATCTTCGGGACGTCAGAGGAGACGGCTACGCACTCGCTGACGCTCCTAGGTCTCGACCAGCTCTCATCTGATGCCGTCACCTCGGCGCGGTCACATGTCGAGTGGGTGCTGTGGGACACCGCCCGGCCGCTAACGCCACGACGGATGCTGTACCGGCACATGCTGTTGCCGTTGGCGGCATGGAACGACGAACCCGAGCCGTACTTCGAGCGCTGGGTTGATCTGCACCACAAGCTGGGCAAAGCGGCCAGCTTGTTGTTCGCCACTCTCAACAATCAGCCGCCGCACATTGAGAACTGGTTTCTCAACCTGGTGGGGTTCGCGGAGGTCTACCACCGGACCATGCGTAACGCACCGCCGCTGCCGGCGGAGGAACACGAGACGGCGGTCGCGGCGATGCTCGAGGCGCTTCCCGACGAGCGTCTGCGCGAGCACTACGAGACTCGGCTCCAGCACGCTGGGGAGCAAGGTTTCCGCTCCCGCCTCAAGGATCTGTTCCGTCGCGCGGAGGGGTCGCTGACGGAGGTAGAGACCTGGCGCAAGGACAAGCTGCCGGATCGGTTGATCGACACTCGCAACAATCTGACTCATCGTGCCGGAGAGGGTGACGAGACACTTGAGGGCGGCGATCTGTTCGGGGCAGGCCGTCGCCTGCTCGTCGTGTTGCAAGTCAACTTGATGCTTGACCTCGCGATGGCGCCCGAACTGGTCGCGGCCCGTGTCAAGGAGCGGTACCTCACCGATCC
>CAMLNW010000161.1 GCA_946481495.1 uncultured Actinomycetes bacterium | reverse complement strand
CGGACTACGACCGCGAGAAGCTGCAGGAGCGGCTGGCGAAGCTCGCCGGCGGCGTCGCGGTGGTCAAGGTCGGCGCTGCCACCGAGACCGAGCTCAAGGAGAAGAAGCACCGCGTCGAGGACGCGCTGCAGGCCACCCGGGCCGCCCTCGAGGAGGGCATCGTCCCGGGCGGTGGCGTCGCGCTGCTGACGGCGTCTTCGGCGATCAAGGCCGACGACCTCGACGGCGACGAGAAGACCGGCGCGCAGATCATCCTGCGTGCGCTCGAGGAGCCCGTCCGTCAGCTGGCGCACAACGCCGGCCTTGAGGGCTCGGTCGTCGTCAACGACGTCCGCAAGGCGAAGAAGAACCACGGCCTCAACGCCGACTCCGGCGAGATCGTGGACCTCGTCGCCGCCGGTGTGATCGACCCCGCGATGGTGACCCGCTCGGCGCTGCAGAACGCAGCCTCGATCGGCAAGAACATCCTCACCACCGAGGCGATCATCGCCGAGATGCCCGAGGAGGGCGGCGGTGGCGGAATGCCGGGTGGCATGCCCGACATGGGCGGCATGATGTAGCCAGCGCTTCCGCGCTGTAGGAAGTTCCCGAGGGCCTGGCGCGTAAGTTGCCAGGCCCTCGGTCGTTGTAGGAGCATGAGAACGATGCCCGAACGCCTCCTGACCCTCATCGTCGCGATCTGCCTCGTGCTGCTGGCCACCGGCCGCGCACAAGCGGCGCCGGTCGTCGATGGGGAGTTCGACGTGACCGGCCTCCCGCAGCGGATCGCCCAGGGCCCGGACGGGAACATGTGGGTGACGGTCGCCAGCGCCGCCGGCAACGAGGTCGCCAAGATCACGCCCGACGGCACGGTCACGCCGGTCGACAACGATTCGCTGGACGGCGCGATCGGGATAACGGCAGGCCCGGGCGACGGCATGCTCTGGGTAACGCAGTCGACGAAGGTCACGCGCTTCGATCCTGCGAACCCGACCGCGCCCGGGACGGCATTCCCCGCCGACATCGCGGCACCGCAGACGATCGTCGTCGGCCCCGACGGCAACCTCTGGACCGCGAGCGCCGACAAGGTGCTGCGGATCACGCCGGCCGGCGTCGCGACGCCGTTCACCGTGCTCACGGCAGCGCGCGGCATCGCCGCCAGCGGCGACCTGCTCTGGGTCGTCGACTTCGGCGCGGGCGAGCTGGTCAGTGTCACGACCGGCGGCACCGCAACCCACTACCCGATCGGCGGCAACCCACAGGAGGTCGCCGGCGGACTCGGAGGCCAGGTCGTCGCCACCAACCCCGCTCCGCCGCAGCGGGTCGTCCGGCTTGTCCCCGGCGGCTCGCCGCTGCCGACCGAGGTCGCGCCCGGCACCGACCCGTTCGGCATCGCCTTCGGCGCCGACCAGGCCTACTGGTTCGCCCAGGCGTTCGGCAACGACCTCGGCCGCCTGACCGCCGACGGCCAGTACACCCGCCTCGGCGGCTTCAGCGCCGACGCCGGCCCCCGCTACGTCGCCACCGGCCCGGGCAACACGCTCTGGGTCGCGCTGCAGGGCATCAACGGCCAGGCGAACACCTTCACCAAGGTGGCACGCGTCAGCGGGCTCGAGCCGCCTGTCGCTGTGCCGATCTCCGCGAAGCGGATCGCGATCGCCGGGCTGCGGCTCGCGCCGAAGCGCTTCCGGGTCGCGAAGGAGCGAACGCCCGTGAGTGCGCGCAAGCGCCGCTCGAAGCCGGCGCCAGCCGGGACGACGATCCGCTTCAGACTGAGCGAGGCCGGCACGGTACGGCTGACGGTCGCGCGCAAGCTGCCCGGGCGCAAGTCCGGCAAGCGCTGCGTCGCGCCGACGAGAAAGCTGCGCTCGCACAAGCGCTGCAACCGGTTCGTCAAGCGCGGCAGGACGCTGGTCCGCAAGGGCCTCCAGCCGGGCGCGCAGGCGATCCCGTTCAGCGGCCGGATCGGGCGCAAGGCGCTGAAGCCGGGCGGCTATCGGCTGACTGCGGTGGCCAAGGACCCTGATGGGCTTCGTTCCGCGTCGAAGCGCGCTTCTTTCGCAATCTTGCCACCCGCACCGTGACATTCGCCGGCGAGGTTGGAGCCCAACTTCGCCGCTCAGGCGGGAGAACGCTGTAGGCTCGGCGAATAGGGTCGTGCAGTAGCTCCCTGTTCGATTAGCCGTTCAGAGCGTTCTGCCACTCTTCATGTGTAGCAAGAGACATGCCCGAAGGAAGGAATCGTGATGGCAACCATCGATCGCAAGCCGAAGCCTGTACTACAGGCCGGATCTGGCAAGCCGTTTGCGGAGATTGATGCCGACCGCTTCGACAAGGCCGGGACCGACAAAGGCCGCAAGCAGCTCATGGCAGCAGCGGATCGCTACCACTCGCGGTCCAAGCAACGCCCCCCCGCCTAGTCGATCCTCAGAAACAGGCGGGCCAGCGCCGCCTCGTCGTCCTCGTCGGGCAGACACCGCTCGAATCCGTAGTCCTCGACCCAAATCCGAGCCGCCTCCTCACTCCCAGGATCAAGTGCCAAGACGACAGACCCGACCTGCCGGCGCTGCTCACGTGCGACGCCGATCGCCTTGAGCATGAGGTGCTCACCGCCCACAGCACCGCCACGGCGGCGGGCGATCCAAGCCACGATGAACGCGGGCAATGTCCTTCGATGGGGAGTCCTGAGCATGCGGCTCTGCTGCCGGCCGAGCCTTACGCTGCCGTTGCAGCAAGCGAAGTAACCCTCGATCTCGTCGTCTACGACGAGCAGCCACGTCTTCGTGGACGGATCGTTGTCCAGAGCTCGATCGATCAGGAAGTTGGCAGCCTCCTCGCCTGTCTCGCAGTCGAGGCCTTCGAAGCGCCGGACGGCCTCGAGAAGATCGGGGCTGCGCTCGGCCTCTGCAGGATCCCAAATCACCCACTCACCAACGGGCGGAGCCGAAAGGTCGATGGCTTCCAACTTTGGAGATCTCACGAGACCGCCGCCGCAGGCGCCCTGTAGTCAGGATCAACGGGAATGATCGCTGTATAGCGGCCGAGATAGTTGCGAACTACGACGGCCTCCTCATCTACCAGGAGAAGTTGGTCGTCACTGCGCGGCCCCTCAGCAACCCACATGATGACGCCCTCGGCGTCGATGCCGCGCCGCTGGAAGAAGTCGTTGACCTGCTCCTCGAACTCGAGCGCCCTCATCGACGGATCGGTGCGCTCGCGTAGATCTGCCGTGTCCGCCGTATCGATCCACGCCCCCGGGATGTCGTGGGCCGCCCGCTCTAGCGCGTAGGTGCGATTTATCTTGTACCCCCGCTGCAAAGCCAGCCGGAGACGGTCGCTGCCGTACTGGGCCACCCACTCCTCTTTCTCGCGATCGAACCGGCTCGCCTCAGCCTTAGCCTCCAATGCCGGCCCTCTCCGCGCCTCCAACCACGGCTGTATGAGCTGGAGAAACTCATCGGCTCCCTTCACCACTCGGGGCAGAGTTGGGATACCTGGAGCCGCTTGATAGATCTCAGAAGCTTGACGGAGCTCCCGCCGAGCTTCCGGAGTGGCAACGTCGTTCGCCAAGTTGAAGGCAATGCGCCACCTCTTAGGCGGCCGTACGCCTACTTGGTCGATCACATCGTTGATGCTGTCGTCGCTCAGCTCATACTCGAACTCGATCACTACTTGGGTGTTGGCCCCACCCACCGGGCTGGACTCGGACATCGTTAAACCTCACAGTAAAGTCCCGCCCGACTGGGTTGGACATACTTCCGCGGTGCTACTGCACCGACCTAGGTCGACTATACACGTCCGCTACGACGAACCCAGGACGGCGCTCATGCGGAGGGGGTTGACGCCGAGCGACTCGGCGTCGGCGGTGCCGCGGGGGGAGGTCATCGGCTCCTGCATCAGCTCGGCCTCCTCAGCGGTGGCGAAAACCGGGGGGCCGACGAGGCGCTCGAGGCCGCGCAGGCCAGCGCGAACGGCGGGCATCGGGACGTGGAGCAGCGGGCGGCGTCGGCCGGTCGGGCGCAGCGCCAGCTCGACGATCTCGTCGTAGGAGAGGACCTCGGGGCCGGCGAGGTCGAACGAGCGGCGAACGCGGCCGTCGCCGGTCGAGTCGGCGCCGCCGGAGCGCTCCGACGGACCGGCGGGCAGATCGAGCGCGGCCATGACGCAGTCGGCGACGTCCTCGGCCCAGATCGGCTGGAAGCGGGTCTCGCCGTCGCCGGCGATCGGCATGGCGGGCAGGTGCGAGAAGCGGTCGAGGATCGTCAGCCAGGGGTCGCCGGGCGTGTAGACGATCGAGGGCGAGAAGACGGTCGTCTCGAAGTCCGCCGCCTCGACGGCGCGGCGGGCGAGCGCCTTCGCGCGGAAGAAGCGCGTCGGCGACTGGAGGCTGGCGTTCAGCGTCGAGGCGAAGACGAAGCGCTTCGCGCCCGCCTTCTCGGCGCCGCGCACCAGCCGCAGCGTCGCCATCGCGTTGAGCTCCTCGATCGAGCCGCGCGGCTGGTCGCGGATCGACGCCGCCAGGTGGATGACCGTGCTCACCCCGCGCAGCGCGTTGCGAAACGAGGCCGGGTCGGCCAGATCGCCGAGCGCGATCTGCACGCGCACCCGCTCCGGCCCCAGCCGCTTCGGCTCGCGCACCAGGCAGCGAACCGGCGTCCCAGCGGCCGTCAACCGCCGCAGCACCGCCGACCCGACCGTCCCCGTCGCTCCCGTCAAGAGGATCACGCGAATAACCCTAGACGTGGCCGCCTGTCCAGGCGTCCGACGGTCAAGCCTGGCAAGAAAGCAGGCCTTGACGCGTGCGCCAGCACGCGAGAGGCCGATGACGCCGCCAGGCGCCGGCCGGCAGCCGCCTGGTCAGGCGGCCTTGAAGTAGTTCGCGTTGATCTCGGTGAACTTCGCCCACTCCTCGGGGAGCTGATCCTCGGCGAAGCAGGCGTCGACCGGGCAGGCCTCGACGCAGGCATCGCAATCGATGCACTCGTCGGGATCGATGTAGAGCATCTCCGCGGCGTCGTAGCCGGGCTCGTCCGGAGTCGGGTGGATGCAGTCGACCGGACAGACCTCGACGCACGAGTTGTCCTTGGTGCCGATGCAGGGCTCTGCGATTACGTAAGCCATTGTGCTCCTGATACTACATAGGGTTTCGGGGGTTTTGCCGCGACGGGACTACGGCGCCATCGGCAGCGCGGTCCCGGTGACCTCCGGGACACCCACGAGTGCCGGCCCGGAGGCGTCCTGGAAGACCGGATCGATCTGCGGCGTCGCGGCGATCAGCCCGCGCGCGACGTGGCGGATCGCCTGGGCGGCGGGACTGTCCGGGTCCTCGACGACCAGCGGGCGGCCCTCGTCGGCGCCGAGCCGCAGCTCCTCCTGGAGCGGGACGGCGCCGAGCAGCGGGACCTCGAGCTCGTCGGCGAGCTCGCGGCCGCCGCCCTCGCCGAAGATCGTGAAGCGCTCGCCGTTCGGCGCCGTGAAGCCGGACATGTTCTCGACGATCCCGACGACCTCGAGGTCGTAGTTGGCGGCCGCCTCGGCGGCGCGCTTGGCGACCTTCTGGGCGGCCGGCTGCGGCGTCGTGACGATCAGGAAGCGCGCCTGCGGCAGCAGCGACGAGAGCGTCATCGTGACGTCGCCGGTGCCGGGCGGCAGGTCGATCAGCAGGTAGTCGAGCTCGCCCCAGGCGACGTCCTCGAGGAACTGGCGGATCGCCTTGTGCAGCATCGGCCCGCGCCAGACGATCGCCTGGTCGGCGCGGTCGAGGAAGTACTCAATCGAGATGACCTTGACCCCGTCGGGCGACTCGAGCGGCAGGATCTTGCGCTGGCCGTCGATGTCGGGCCGGCCGTGGACGCCGAGCATGCGCGGGATCGAGTAGCCCCAGACGTCGGCGTCGAGCGCCGCGGCGGTCTTCCCTTCGGCCTGCAGCGCCGCCGCGAGGTTGGCGGTCATCGTCGACTTGCCGACGCCGCCCTTGCCGGAGCCGACACAGATCACGTTCTTGACCTGGGCGAGCGCGCCCTGCGGCAGCGCTCCGCGGCCGAGCCGCTGTTGGAGGCTTTGCTTCTCGTCGGGGGTCAGCACGTCGAAGCCAACGCTGACGCGCGTGACGCCGTCGAGCGCTCCGACGTGCTCGGCGACGGCGTCCTCGAAGTGCGAGCGGATCGGGCAGCCGGCGGTCGTCAGCGAGACGACGACCTCGACGTGGCCGTCGTCGTGCTGGGCGATCGAGCGGACCATTCCCAGCTCGACGATGTTCTTGCGCAGCTCAGGGTCGATGACCTTGCTGAGCGCCTCGTTGATCTGCTCCTCGGTTGGCATCACGATGGATTGTCGCAGAGTCGTTTCAGAGGTTCGGGCCCCAGAAAGACGAAGGGCGCCCCACTTGGGACGCCCTTCGCTGGGGAGGAGGAAGACTAGGTCTTCGGTGCTGCTGACTACGCGAGCGCGGCGACCTGCTCCTGGACCTTCTTGGCCAGATCGGTCGCGTTCGACTGGACCTCGGTGACCTGCTTCTGTAGATCGCCGCGGACGCCCTCGACGCGCGTGCTGACGTCGTTGCGACGCTGGCGCAGCTCGC
>CAMLNW010000160.1 GCA_946481495.1 uncultured Actinomycetes bacterium | reverse complement strand
GACGGCGACCGCCATCGCCATTCGCGCGGCACGCCTGGCTCGAAGCGCGGGTTCCGCCGCAAGCCGCGCTTCGACGGATTCGAGCACCACGGCAGCTTCGGGTGTCTGCGGACCGAGCACGCCGGCGACGGTAGACCGGCGACGACTCGCCGTGGGACCGCCGTCACTGCGCTGTTTCGCCTGTGCGCGAGCGCTTGCGTTGTGTGCGCCGCTTGTTACTCGGTCAGCGCCGAATAGAGGCGATTCGCACTGCCGCCGGTCAGCTCGGCGACGACCTGCGCGGCCACGCGCGGCTTGGCGCCGGCGTCGACAAGCTTGCGGACTTGGTCAAGCCCGGCCGGAGGACCGTCCTCCTCCGCCTTGCTCGGCGGACCGAAGACGAGCACGACCTCACCGCGCGGCGGAGCATCGGCGTAGCGGTCGGCGAGCTCGGCGGCGCTGCCGCGCGCCACCTCCTCGTGAGCCTTGGTCAGCTCGCGGCAGACGGCCGCCTGACGCTCGGGATCGATCTCCGCCGCCAGCGCCAGCGTCGCCGGCACCCGCTTCGGCGACTCGAAGGCGATCAACGTCCCGCCCGATTCTGAGAGCACCTTGCGCAACTCGCCCGCCTTGCGCGGCAGGAAGCCGGCGAAGCGCCACCGGTCGGCGGGCAGCGCCGAGGCGACGAGCGCGGCGAGCGCGGCCGACGGTCCCGGCAGCACCTCCACCGGCAGGCCGGCCGCGACGCAGGCGCGCACCAGCACGTAGCCAGGGTCGGAGACGAGCGGCATGCCGGCGTCGGAGACCAACGCGACGTTCGTGCCGCCGCGCATCTGCTCGACGAGCTCCGCCGCCCGCTGCTCCTCGTTGTGCTCGTGGTAACTGACGAGCTTCGCGTTGACGCCGTAGCGGTCGAGCAGCGTGCGCGTGCGGCGGGTGTCCTCGCAGGCGACGACGTCGGCCTCGCGCAGCGCGGACAGCACGCGCAGGGTGACGTCCTCGAGGTTCCCGATCGGCGTCGGGCTGACAGTCAGGCCCACGTTCCCTCCCCGTCGAGTGCCAGCAGCGCGGCCCCGAGCATCCCAGACTCGCTGCCGAAGCGCGCGGGAACGATCGGCGGCGGGTCGCCGCCAGGCGGAAGCGCGCGCTCGGCGAGCGCGTCGCGCGCCGGGGCGAGCAGCAGATCGCCGGCGGCGACGGCGCCACCGCCGATCACGATCACGCTCGGGTCGAGCGCGTTGACGAGCCCGGCGATCCCGATCCCCAGCCGCTGACCGACGAGCGCCAGCACGCCGAGCGCCTGCTCGTCGCCGTCGTGCGCCAGCTCGGTGACCAGGCCGCCGCGGATCTCGCGGCCCTCGGCGGCCAGCCGGCCGAAGGTCGAATCGGGCTGAACCCCGGCCAGCCGCCGCGCCGCCACGCCGATCGCGCGGCCCGAGACGACGGTCTCGAAGCAGCCCTTCCCCGGGCAGTCGCCGGGACAGTCCTCGCCGTGCAGGTCGATCGTCATGTGGCCGAGCTCGCCGGCGAAGCCGCGCGCGCCGCGATGGACGCGACCGCCGACGATCAGGCCGCCGCCGATCCCGGTGCCGAGCGCCAGCATCACCGCGTGCTCGGCGCCGGCCGCGGCGCCGTGACGGTGCTCGGCGAGGATCGCCGCGTTGGTGTCGTTGTCGACGAAGACCGGCAGTCCGAGCCGCTCGCTCATCAGATCGCGGAACGGGACGTCGTCGATCGGCAGGTGGTTCGACCAGACCGAGACTCCGTGCTCGTGGTCGACCAGCGATGGAATCCCAAAGCCGACAGCGGCAACGTCGGGAGCCGCCGCCCGGATCTCTTCCACGGCCGCGACGAAGATCTCCAGCGTCTCGGCACGATCGGCTCCCCGCCACGTGCGGTGGACCCGGTTGTGGACAGCGAGCTGCTCGTCGACGACCCCGCCGAGCAGCTTGGTGCCCCCCGCGTCGATCCCGATGACGCGTCGTGGCGGCATGGCCGGACGATATACAGAGGCTGGTGAACGACTCCGGCCACGGCGCCGACCGGCCTGACTACAAGGTCTACCGGTCGCGCAAGAGCCCGCTCGACAAGCTCCGCCGCTCCGACGACCTCGAGGGGTTCAAGGACCGCTCGCGGCCGCGCGACCCGCGCCGCCGTGAGCCGCGCCCTCCCCGAACGCCGCGCTCCCCGACGACGCGCAAGCCGATCACCGCGAAGCGGGTCGTCAAGTGGATCGCGCTGGCGATCGCCGCCTGGCTGGCGCTGTCGTTCGTGCTGTTCATGGTTAGCGCGCAGCTCGAGGGCGGCGTCTCCGACGACGCCAAGGACGCCCTGTCTGGCAACGGCAACTTCATCACCGGCGCGACGATCCTCGTGCTGGGCTCGGACGAGCGCAAGGGCGACTCGATCGACGCCGGCGACAGCGGCCCGGGCCGCGCCGACTCGATCATGCTCGTCCACGCCTCGCTCGGGCGTGTCGCGAAGCTGTCGATCCCGCGCGACACCGAGGCCGACATCCCGGGTCACGGGCGGACGAAGATCAACGCCGCCTACGCGATCGGCGGTCCCGCGCTGATGATCGAGACGGTCGAGGGCTACATGGGCAACGGCCTCGAGATCAACCATCTGATCGAGGTCGACTTCGAGGACTTCCCGAAGTTCATCGACGCGCTCGGCGGGATCACCGTCGACAACAAGAGCCGCATCTGCGCGCCGGAGTTCGACAACTTCTGGCGCGGCTTCAACCTGCCCAAGGGCGAGCAGCAGCTGACCGGCCGCGAGGCGCTCGGCTTCGCCCGCGTGCGCAAGAACCCCTGCGCGCCGGCCGAGAACGACCTCGACCGCGCCGCCCGCCAGCAAGAGGTGCTGAGCGGCATCCGCGGCTCGCTGCTCTCACCCGGCACGTTCTTCCGCCTCCCGTGGGTGAGCTGGCGCGCGCCGCAGACGATCCGCACCGACCTGCGTGGTCCTGGTCTGCTGATGCTCGCCGCCGACGTCGCGACCGGCGGCTCCGGCGAGACGCGCGTGCTGGTCCCCTCCTGTCTCGGCTGCGGCGTCGACTTCAGCCTTCAGGTGCCGAAGGAGGAGCGGGCGAACGCCGTCGAGGAGCTGCTGGGCAAGTAGCGATCAGTCGGACTTCGAAGACGAGCCGGACTTCGACTCGGACTTCTTGCCCGACGAGCTCGAATCCGAGCTGGAGCTCGACGAGGAGTCCGAGCTACCCGACGATCCGTTCGAGTCCGGGCTGCCCTTCTTCGAGTCGCCGCCCGAGCTGCCTACGCTCTTGCTCTTGCCGCCCTTGCCGTAGTCGGTGTTGTAGAAGCCCGAGCCCTTGAAATGGACGGCCGGCGCGTGCAAGACCTTCTGCACGGGCGCGCCACAGACCTCGCAGGCGGTGAGCGGATCGTCGCTCATGCTCTGCATCACGTCGAAGGTGTGGCCCTTCTCGCAGCGGTACTCGTAGATCGGCATAGGGCCGGCCAGTATAAGAGCGCGCCAGCGCTGGCCGCTGGCCTCGCTTCAGTTCCTCTAGGGTGCCGCCGATGTCAGCAGACGTGGTGACCATGGACAAAATCGTGTCGCTCTGCAAGCGGCGCGGCTTCATCTTCCAGTCGTCGGAGATCTATGGCGGGCTCGCCTCTACCTACGACTATGGCCACTACGGCGTGCTGCTGAAGTCGAACGTAAAGGCCGAGTGGTGGCGGACCGTGCTCCAGCAGCGCGACGACATGGTCGCCCTCGACGCGGCGATCCTGATGCACCCGCGCACCTGGGAGGCCTCGGGCCACCTCGAGGGCTTCACCGACCCGCTCGTCCAGTGCCTCGGCGACTGCAAGAAGCGCTGGCGCGAGGACCATCTGCTCGAGGCGCTCCAGGAGAAGGGCGTCGACACCTCGGCGCCCGACTTCGGGCTGCGCTGCCCGCAGTGCGACGGCGAGCTGTCGGAGCCGCGCAACTTCAACCTGATGTTCGAGACCCACATGGGCCCCGTCCAGGACGAGGGCTCGGCGATCTTCCTGCGTCCCGAGACGGCCCAGGGCATCTTCGTCAACTTCAAGAACGTCCTGCAGTTCGCGCGCAAGAAGCCGCCGTTCGGGATCGCCCAGGTCGGCAAGTCGTTCCGCAACGAGATCACGCCGGGCAACTTCATCTTCCGCACGCGCGAGTTCGAGCAGATGGAGATCGAGTTCTTCGTCCCGCCCGACGAGGCGCCGGTCTGGCACCAGCGCTGGATGGACGATCGGCTGCGCTGGTACACCGACCTCGGCATCCGTCCCGACCACCTTCAGTTGCGCAAGCACGAGGGCGACGAGCTGTCGCACTACTCGAGCGCGACCAGTGACATCGAGTACCTCTTCCCGATGGGCTGGTCGGAGCTCGAGGGGATCGCCAACCGCGGCGACTTCGACCTGACCCAGCACGCCAAGTTCTCGAACGAGAAGATGGACTACGTCGACCCGGGCACCGGCGAGCGCTACGTCCCGCACGTGATCGAGCCCTCGGCGGGCGCCGACCGCGGCACGCTCGCCTTCATGGTCGACGCCTACGACGAGGAGGAGGTCGAGGGCCGCGAGCGCGTCGTGTTGCGTCTGCACCCCCGCCTCGCACCGGTCAAGGTCGCCGTGCTGCCGCTGCTCAACAAGGAGGGCCAGCCGGAGAAGGCGCGCGCGATCTACGAGGAGCTGCGCGAGCGGATGCCAGCCGAGTTCGACACTGGCGGCTCGATCGGCAAGCGCTACCGCCGCCAGGACGAGATCGGCACCCCGTGGGGCATCACCGTCGACCACCAGACGATGGACGACGACACCGTCACCCTGCGTGACCGCGACTCGCTCGAGCAGATCCGCATCCCAGTCGCCGAGGTCGGCGACGAGCTCGAGCGCCGACTGCACGCCGACTGGGTCAGCCCGAAGCTCTCCTAGGAGAGCATGCCGGACGCGATAGCGCCGACCAGCGTTGCGCTCAACGCGAAGGCCGCCACAAGCGTCGCGAGGATGACGCGGAAGACCATCCCTCGCAACTCGGCCATCTCGGTACGTACCAGCCCGAACCCGGTCTGCATCTCAGCGCGGATCTCCGCGAACCCGGCGTCCATCCTGAGACGAACGGCCTTGAACTCGTCGTGCATCTCAACACGCACGGCCTTGAACTCGTCGTACATCTCGGCACGCACGGCCTTGAACTCATCGTGCATCTCGCCGCGAACGACCTTGAACTCGTCGTGCATCTCGACTCGCAGGTCACTGACCTCGCCGCGCAGCTCCCGGATATCGCCGTCGACGCGTTCGAAGCCGGCGTCCACCCGGTTCGTCAGATCGTCCATCCGCTCGTCTGTCCACTCCATCGTCTGCACCCCCTCGACGCTACCTGAACCACGGACCCAGAATAGCGCATATATGCTGCGCAAATGTAACAACCGGCGTACCGTTCGTCGCGCGACGCGCACAAGCGTTACGAAAGCCAACCGGCGCATGGTGACCGCCAGACGGCCTACGCTGGAAGCCATGATGCAGCCGTTGTTCGAGCACCGGCTGGAGCTGGCCGGATTCGAGACGCGAGCGTTGGAGCTCGAAGGCTCCGGGCCGCCGCTGCTGCTCTTGCACGGCTTCGCCGACAGCGCGGACACCTGGCGCATGCTGCTCGACCGGTTGGGCCGCACCGACCGGCGTGCGATCGCGATCGACCTGCCCGGCTTCGGCACCGCCGACCCACTCGGCGCCGACCGGCCGATTCTCGCCCAGTTGACGGACTTCGGAGTCGCCGCCGTCCGACACTATGCGCCAGAGGGCGGCGCCGTCGTCTGCGGCAACTCGCTCGGCGGCTGCCTCGCGCTCCTGCTCGCCCAGCGTCCGGGCTTGGGCCTAACGGGCGTAGTCCCGGTCGCCCCCGCCGGACTCGACATGGCGCGCTGGCTGACGATCATCGAACGCGAGCCACTGCTGCGTGCGCTGCTCGCCTCGCCGCTGCCGGTTCCGCCTGCGGCGCTGCAGCGGATCGTCCTGGAGATCTACAAGCGGCTCGCCTTCCACCACCCGGAGACGGTCGAGCCGCTGATCGGACGGGCCTTCGCGGCGCACTTCCGCGATCGTCACACGACCGCCCGGATCCTCGGTGCCGGCCGCCAGATGCTGCCCGAGCTGCGCGATCCGTTCGACCTCGAACGGATCCAGTGCCCGGTTCAAGTCGTCTGGGGCGACCACGACGTGATGGTCTTCAAGAGCGGCGCGCAGCGAGTTCTCGAGGCCGTGCCCGAATCTCGCCTCACGCTGATCGAGGACTGCGGGCACTGTCCGCAGATCGAGGCCGCGGACCGGTTGGCCGAACTGCTTCTAGAATTCCCCGCCCCGCTCGTTCAGGCCGCCTAGCGCGGCCGCGCGCGACAAACCCATGCGCCTCCTCCCCGATCCCGAGCAGCTGGTCGACTCCGCCGCCACGGCGTGGGACCTCTACCTAGGTCCTGGCGTCGCCGATCTGCGACCGACGCCGTCGTCGATCGTCCACGAGGGGCCGCAGTGCACCGTTCGCCGCTTCCGCTCGCGCCGCCGATCGCGAGGTTGAGCAGGACGAAGAACCCGTGGTGCGTGGCCTT
>CAMLNW010000159.1 GCA_946481495.1 uncultured Actinomycetes bacterium | reverse complement strand
CGCCGCCCGTGCCGGTCCGAAGATCCAGCTCGCCGTTGCCTTGCTGCTGGTGCCCTCGGTTCTCCTGCTCGTCGCCGCCGCCCTGGCCTCGGCCCTGCTCGGCCCCGGCGGGACTTCGTTGCCTTGATTCAGTTGACGAGCTTGCGCGTCATGCCGAAGATCGCCACGCGCCACATGGCGAGACCGAAGGCGATCAGGTAGGCGACGTTCCAGACGTCGGACCAGCCCTCGAAGCCAAAAGCGGCGTGGCGGACGAGCTCGACGCAGTGGTAGAGCGGGTTGATCTGGGCGAGCACCTGGGCCCACTCGGGCAGCTGGTCGATCGGGAAGAAGGTGCCGGCGACGAGGAACAGCGGCGTGATGACCGCGCTGGTGATGTAGCCGAAGTTGTCGATCGACTTGACGAAGGCGGCGATCGAGATGCCGAAGCACGACCAGCCGAAGCCGGCGAGGAAGTTGATCGCTGGCACCGCGAGCATTCCCCAGGCGGGCGGCAGGCCGAAGATCATCGCCACGATCAGCGGCGCGCAGCCGAAGACCGACGCGCGCATCGCCATCCAGAGCGCCTCGGCGCTGACCAGCTCCTCGGTGTCGACCGGGGCGGCGAGGATCGCGTCGTAGGTGTGCTGGAACGAGTACTTGACGAAGGTGCCGAACATCGACGGCATCGCCGACGAGAACAGGACCGCCATCGCGACCATCCCGGTGCCGACGAACTCCTCGTAGGAGATCCCGTCGCCGACCGTGGTGATCAGCGAGCCGAGGCCGAAGCCGAAGGCGAGCAGGTAGATCGTAGGCTCGACGGTCGACGAGAACGTCGTCGAGCGCCAGTACGACGAGAAGTTGATCATCTCGCGGATCAGCACCCCGCCGACCGCGCTGCGCTCGAAGCGGTGCAGCTTGCGTCGCGGCTGCGCCGGCGGTGGGGTAGCGGTGGCCGCGTCGGTCATGCTCGCGCCGGTCATGCGATCTCCTCGCCGGTCAGCAGCACGAAGACGTCCTCGAGATTGCCCGGGCGGGTGACTCCGTCGAGGCGATCGCCGTTGGACGAGGCGTCGTCGATCATCGTGATCGAGGTGCCGGTCCGCCGCGTGCGCTGCCCGGACGCCTTCGCCTCGGCCTCGAGCTCGGCGAGTCGCGCCGGCGGGCCGTAGACCTCGAGCACCTGGTCGCCGGCGTGCTCGGCGACCAGATCGATCGGCCGGCCCTCGGCGACCACCTTGCCGTGCGACATGATCGTCACGGTGTCGGCGAGCCGCTCGGCCTCCTCGATGTAGTGGGTCGACATCAGGATCGAGATGCCCTCTGAGCGCAGCCGGTCGATCAGCGCCCACAGCTCTTGGCGTACCTGCGGGTCTAGTCCGACGGTCGGCTCGTCGAGCAGCACCAGCCGCGGCTGGTGGACGAGGCCACGAGCGATCAGCAGCCGGCGGCGCATGCCGCCGGAGAGCTCCTCGACGACGGCGTCGCGGCGGTCGGTCAGCTTCGCGATCTCCAGCGCGCGGTCGATCGCCGCCCGCCGCTCACGACGCGGCACGCGGTAGAGGTGGCTGAAGACGAGCAGGTTCTGCTCGACGGTCAGCGTCGTGTCGAGGTTGTCGAGCTGGGGGACCATGCCGCACTCCGCGCGCGCCTGCTTCGACTCGCGCGGGAGCTCATAGCCGAGCACCTCGATCTCGCCCTCGTCGGCAATCGCCTGGGCGGTCAGCAGCCGCATCGTCGTCGACTTGCCGGCGCCGTTGGGGCCGAGCAGGCCGACGCAGGTTCCGGCGGGAACCTCGAGGTCGAGTCCGTCGACGGCGGTGATCTCGCCGTAACGCTTGACGGCGCCGCGCAGGCGGAGGGCTGGGGAGGCGGTCGGCACGGCGCACGATGGTACGGACCGCGGTGGTCGGGCGGCTCCCGGGGGCGCAACGGCCATTGCAACGGTGCCCGCGCAAGGGATTTCCCACCCAAACCGCTCGCTTGACTGCCGTCGCCCGCCCCGGGCGGGAGGGCGTCCCACCATCCGCCACCGCAAGGATTTCGCTCTGCGATGCGGAAGTTCGGGGTCGATGCTTGTGCAGTTCTCGCTCTCGATGGCCTGGAGTGGGTAAATGTGTTGCAGCGTGGGACAGAGTGGGGTACAGTGGCGCGCATCGACAAGGACCGGAGTGGCTGGGCTCCTCCCACTCAGCCACTTCGGTCCGCGTCGAGATCACTTCCACGGAGCTCCGGATGGCGTTCAGAGGCCACTACGAACACTCACTCGACGCGAAGAACCGGCTCAGCATCCCGGCCCGCTTCCGCGCGACGTTCTCCTCCGGTCTCGTCCTGGCAAAGGACAGCGACGCCTGCATCTCCGTCTGGACCCCCGAGGCGCACGAGTCGATCATCGAGCGCGCGCTCGCCGGCAAGAACCCGCTCGGCCGCGAGTACCGTGCGGTGCAACGCTTCTTCCAGGCCAACTCCTTCGACGTCGAGCTCGACTCGTCGGGCCGCGTCACGCTGCCGCCGCCGCTGCTCGCGCACGCGGGGATCGAGAAGGAGACGGTCGTCGCCGGAGTGGGCGATCACCTCGAGGTCTGGGGCCGGTCGCGCTGGGACGACGAGCAGGCCGCACTCGACGCGAGCATCGGGGAGGTGACCGAGGGCCTTGGCGATCCTTCTTGACATGACGCGCGCGCACGTACCCGTCCTCGCCGGTGAGCTGATCGAGCTCGCCAACCCCGGACCGGGCGACCAGGTCGTCGACTGCACCTTCGGTGCGGGCGGCCACGCACGGCTGGTCGCCGACCGGATCGGCGCTGGTGGGACGCTCGTCTGTGTCGACCGCGACCCCGCCGCCGAAGCGCGCTTCGAGGAGCTCGCGGCCGAGGTCGCCTGCGAGACGCGCTTCCTGCGCATGGATTACGCCGACGCGCTCGAGCTGCTGCGCGCCGAGGGCTTCCGCGCCGACCTCGTCTACATGGACCTCGGCATCTCGTCGATGCAGGTCGACACGCGCGAGCGCGGCTTCTCCTACTCCTACGACGCGCCGCTCGACATGCGGATGGACCCGACGCAGGAGCTCGACGCGCGCGCGATCGTCAACGAGTGGGACGAGCGCCAGCTCGCGCGGCTGTTCCGCCGCTACGGCGAGGATCCCGGCGCCCAGTCGACCGCGCGCGAGATTGTCGCGCGGCGCAAGCGAGCGCCGATCGAGACGACCGGCGAGCTCGTCGACGCGATCGAGGCCGCGACCCCGGCCTATGTGCGGCGCAAGTTCGGTGGGGGACATCCCGCCAAGCGTGTCTTCCAGGCGATCCGGATCGCCGTCAACGACGAGCTCGGCTCGCTCGACCGCGCGCTGCCCACCGCTTGGGAGCTGCTGCGCAAGGACGGCCGGCTGGCCGCAATCTCCTTCCACTCGCTCGAGGACCGGCGCGTCAAGCGCTTCCTCGCCGAGAAGGCGCAGGGCTGCATCTGCCCGCCCGACCTGCCGGTCTGCGCCTGCGGCCACGAGCCGGAGGCGGAGTTGGTCACGCGCCGAGCCGTCGCGCCGACGCCCGGCGAGATCGCCGACAACCCGCGTTCGAAGTCCGGTCGCCTGCGCGTCGCGCGGCGAATCGACGGGGGAGAGCGCTGATGGCGCGCGCCGCCACCGCCGCCGCCGCTCCCGCACGGCGTGCCGCTCCGACCCGCCGGCCGGCGCCCGCGCGGCGTCCGGCGACGGCGCCTTCGCGTCGCCGCGGCCCAGCCGCGCGTCCGACGATCGTCCAGCGGACCGGTGAGTTCGCGCGTATCCGCGCCGTCGCCGGCTTCGAGGCGCTGCTGCACGGCCCCGGACTGATCGCGATCGTCTTCGTGCTGCTCGCCGGCGTCGTGTTCGCCAACGTCGCGCTGCTGCAGAAGAACCGCCAGATCACCCATGACGCCGCGCGCGTCTCCGAGCTAAAGCGCGACAACGCGACGCTGCGCCGCGACGTCGCCGAGCTCGGGTCGAGCGAGCGGATCCAGCAGATCGCTGCCGAGCGCGGCCTCGTCCTGCCCGCGCCGGATGCGGTCAACTACCTGCGCGCCAACCCGCGCACCGATGCCGTCGCCGCCGCCAAGGCGATCGACGAGGGCACCGCGCTCGCCGCCGCGCCCGTCGTGCCGGCCTACACGGAGCCTGTCACCGCCGACCCTTACGCCACGGCTACCTATGACGCCCAAGGGAACGCCTACGACCCCTACGGCAACCCGATCTCGACCAGCACCGAGATCGCAGGCACCCCCGACGCCGTCACCAACGTGACGGCCGGCGTGCCCTAGGAGCCTGCCGGTGCGTCTGATCGACCGCCGGATCGGCCTGATCTTCGCCCTCTTCCTCCTTCTCCTCGGCGCAGCCACCGCTCGTGCCG
This sequence comes from uncultured Actinomycetes bacterium, assembly GCA_946481495.1. The sequence goes on along the minus strand of CAMLNW010000159.1, from coordinate 2,217 downwards.
CCTGGATCGGCACCGCCGGCTCCGGCGACCTCAAGGCGCGCGCCGCCACCCAGCAGGTCGAGGAGCTCGAAGTCTCCGCCCGTCGCGGCACGATCACCGACCGCCACGGCGTCGAGCTTGCCGTCTCCGAGGACTCCGTCACTGTCTTCGGGAATCCGCTTCAGATCAAGAATCCGGCGGGAGTCGCCGCCCAGCTCGCGCCGATCGTCGGCGAGGACGAGCAGCATCTGACCGAGCTGCTCGCCGATCGCAGCACCGGCTTCGTCTACCTCGCGCGCAAGATCCCGCCGGCCGAAGGCCAGCAGGTCAAGAAGCTGGAGATCGAGGGGATCGGCACCGTCTCGGAGCCACGTCGGACCTACCCGCAGGGAGAGCTCGCCGGCCAGCTGATTGGCGCCGTCGGCGTTGAGAACGAGGGCCTGACCGGGATCGAGCAGCAGTACGAGGACAGCCTGCACGGCGACGACGGCCAGCGCAAGATCGTCCGCGACGCGCTCGGCGAGCCGGTATCGATCGTCGACACCGACAGCTCGACGCCCGGCGAGGACCTCCAGCTGACGATCGACGCCGCCCTGCAGGAGCGCGTCGAGGCGGTGATGGGCGAGGTCGCCGACACCTTCTCGCCTAAGGGCGCCACCGCCGTCGTGATGGATCCGCGCAACGGCGAGGTGCTGTCGCTCGCGAACTGGCCGCGCGTCGACCCCAACGACATCGCGTCCGCCGACGAGAGCGCAATCCAGAATCGTGCTGTCACGTCCGCCTTCGAGCCGGGCTCGACCTTCAAGGCCTTCACCGTCGCCGGTGCGCTCGAGGAGGGGCTGATCACCCCCGAGACCCGGCTCGACCTACCGCCCGAGCTGCAGGTCGCCGACCGCAGGATCGGCGAGGCCCACGCGCGCGGCTACGTGAATCTCTCGGTCGCCGAGATCCTCGCCCAGTCGTCGAACGTCGGCTCGGTGATGATCGGCCAGAAGCTCGGGCCGAAGCACTTCGACGCATGGGTGCGTAAGTTCGGCTTCGGCTCCACGACAGGAGTCGATCTGCCCGGCGAGTCGCCGGGGATCGTGCTGCGGCCGCGCGAGTACTCCGGCTCCTCGATCGGCAACCTGCCGATTGGCCAGGGCATCGCCGTCACCCCACTGCAGATGGCGGCCGGCTACTCGGCGCTTGCCAACGGGGGCGTGATGCACCAGCCGACGGTGGTCAAGGGCGAGGACGACGAGGGCCACCGGATCGTGTCGAAGAAGACCGCCGAGCAGGTAGCGACGATGCTCGAGGGCGTGCTCGCCGCCGGCGGCACCGCCGAGGAGGCCCAGGTTCCCGGCTACGTGCTGGCCGGCAAGACTGGCACCGCGGAGAAGATCGACCCCGACACCGGCGCCTACTCCGAGACCAAGTTCTTCTCCTCCTTCATCGGCTTCGCCCCCGCCAAGAACCCCCGCTTGATGGTCGCGGTGATGGTCGACGAGCCGTCGGGGATGTACTACGGCGGCGAGGTCGCGGCGCCGGCCTTCGAGAAGATCATGGAGTTCGCACTGCCGTACCTGCGGATTCCGCCGGACTGAGGTCGGCGGTTCTTCTGACTAGGGACAGACCGTGCAGGCCGCGGGTCCTGACGCCGATTTTGGTTTCCGTGCTCGGCTCCGTTCGCTCCGCTGGGACTGCGCCCCGTGCCTGGCGCGAGATGTTCGAGGTGAGTGCTCCACCGGGTTAGACGGCAGGAGCTCCGCCCGGACGCTCCGCTCGTTACGCCTGTGCGCGCAAACGCAAAATCGCCGCCACCCACGGATCGGCGGTTTGGCTCAGGGACTGGCGTCCTGGGGAAGCTGTTTGGTCTGGGTCAAATTAATTGAACCGAACAACTTGGCTGAGCGACAAGGGTGTTACACAACCTTGTGTATCGTGGTGCATGTGTCGCGCACCAACATCGACATCGATGATGGAGTGATTGGTCGGGTGATGAAGCGCTACGACCTCAAGACGAAGCGGGAGGCGGTCGACTTCGCTCTGCGCAGGCTGGATGTCGACCAGATGTCGGTTGACGAGATGCTTGCGATGGAGGGCAGCGGCTGGGAGGGAGATCTCGAAGCTATGAGGACCGGCGCTCCACCTGACTTGCCCTCTGACCTCTCGGCTGAATGATCCTTGCCGATACGTCTGCGTGGGTCGAGTACCTGCGCGGAACGGGAAGCCCGGTCCACTTGAGGCTTAAAGCCT
>CAMLNW010000158.1 GCA_946481495.1 uncultured Actinomycetes bacterium | reverse complement strand
GCTCGGAGGTCTTCCACATGTTGAAGGCGGGATCGAGCGTGCGCGCGACGCCCTCGACCACCACCATGGTCTTCTGCAGCAGGATCAGCTCGGGCCGGGTCTGCATGTCGAACAGCCCGGTGACTTCGAGCAGCAGCGAGACCGCACGCGACTTCACCGACCTCGTCCGTGTGACGGTCGTCAGCGGCGGGGACCGCTCGAGCGTCGTCGGCACCGTGCTCGGCAACCGCGACCGGCCGCACCTGCTCGAGGCTTGGGGATCGCGCTTCAACGTCCAGCTCGAGCCATGCCTGGCGATCTTCCGCTACCGCGACCAGCCGGGGATGATCGGCCGCGTCGGCACCGCACTCGGCGAGGCCGGCGTCAACATCGTTTCCGCCGCCGTCGGTCGCCATGCCGGCGACACCGACGACAACGGCGAGGCCGTGATGGTCGTCACCGCCGACTCGCGCGTGCCGCAGGACGTCGTCGATGCGATCGTCGCCTCCGATGGCTTCATCGCTGGGCGCGGCGTCACTCTCTAGCGCTTGACCACGCTGGCGCGTTCTGTACCCTGAACGGCACATGTCGTTCACGCTCGACCTGCGACTTCTCCTTTTCCTCCCCCCTCGGGGGGACTAATGCGTGGCGGCCGCTAAGCCGCAAAGCACAGGAGAAGCAGGTCGAGAGCTAGAAGGAGTAGACGACATGGCAGCACCCACAGACACCCGTGACGAAGCGAACCGCGTACGTATCTTCGATACGACGCTGCGCGACGGCGAGCAGTCGCCGGGCATCTCCCTGAACACGCAGGAGAAGCTCGAGATCGCCCACCAGCTCGGCCGCCTGGGTGTCGACATCATCGAGGCCGGCTTCCCGATCGCCTCGCCGGGCGACTTCGAGGCGGTCCAGGCGATCGCACGCGAGGTCCACGGGCCGGTGATCGCCGGTCTGGCACGCGCCGGGGCGCAGGACGTCGACGCCGCCTGGAACGCTGTTAAGGACTCCGAGCGGCCGCGCATCCACACCTTCATCTCGACCAGCGACATCCATATCGAGCATCAGCTGCAGACGACGCGCGAGGACGTCAAGGGGCAGGCTCGGGCAGCGGTCGCCCAGGCGCGCGGCTACTGCGACGACGTCGAGTTCTCGCCGATGGACGCCACGCGCTCCGACCTGGAGTTCACCGCCGAGGTGCTGCAGATCGCGCTCGACGAGGGCGCGACGACGATCAACGTCCCGGACACGGTCGGCTACTCGATGCCCGACGAGCACGCCCAGATGTGGCGCGAGCTGTACCGGATGGTCCCCGACCTGGCCAAGGTCACGACCTCGGTCCACTGCCACGACGACGGCGTGGTGTTCAGCGCGCACTGCCACGACGATCTGGGCCTGGCGGTCGCCAACTCGTTCGCTGGGATCCAGGTGGGTTGTCGCCAGGTCGAGTGTGCGATCAACGGCCTGGGCGAGCGTGCCGGCAACGCGTCGCTGGAGGAGATCGTGATGCTGCTCGCCGTCCGCGAGGCCGAGCACGGCCTCTGGACCGGCGTCGAGACGACCGAGATCGCTCGCACCAGCCGCCTGGTCTCGCGCCTGACCGGCTACCAGGTGCAGCCGAACAAAGCGATCGTCGGTCGCAACGCGTTCGCGCACGAGTCCGGCATCCACCAGGACGGTGTGCTCAAGGAGCGCTCGACCTACGAGATCATGGATGCGAAGACGATCGGCCTGGAGTCGAACTCGATCGTCCTGGGCAAGCACTCCGGCCGCCACGCGCTGCGCAAGGCACTGGAGGAGCTGGGCTTCACCGTCGACGGCGCCGCCCTGAACACCGCCTTCAAGCGGTTCAAGGAGATCGCCGATCGCAAGAAGAACGTGACGGCGCTCGACCTGGAGGCGATCGTCTCCGACGAGATGCGCCAGTCCGAGAGCGCCTACGTGCTCGAGTCCTTCGACATCGAGGCCGGCTCCGACCGCTCGCCGTTCGCTCGTGTCCGTGTGCGGATGCCCGCCGGCGAGGTAGCCGAGGGCGAGTTCACCGGAGACGGTCCCGTCGACGCCTTCTTCAGCGCGCTCAACGTCGCGACCAATCGCGAGGCGCGGCTCAAGGAGTACCACGTCTCCGCTGTCACAGCCGGTCGCGACGCGCTGGCCGAGGTCACCGTCCTGCTCGAGCTCGAAGGCGTCACGGCCCAGGGCCAGGGCGTCTCGCCCGACACCATGGAGGCCTCAGGCCGCGCCTACCTGCGCGCCATCACTAACGCCCTCGCCGACTCCCCTGTCGCCGAGGCCGAGCACCACATCGACGCCGCCGCCAAGAGCGCGACGCCGTAGGTGACGGGTTGGGACGGCTCAGCCGCCCATCGCCCAAATCCACATGCCGGTCGCGACTCCCTCTGGGTTCTCGGCTTGTCCTCGCGGCAGGGTGCCGTGGAAGGTGTCCTCGTACAGGGTCCACTCCACTTTGCGAGGCAGGCCCACCTGGAGTAGCGAGACGACGGTACGCCGGGCCTCGTCCGTGGTCTCGAGCTCGACGCTCTCTACGACGACCTTGTCACGTTCAAGCGTCGTGCTGTCGGACATGATCTTGCGCACCGCCTCCAAGCACGCTTGCTCGTACTCATCGGACGGAGGATCGACTTCAATCGAGCCTGTCGCGGTGACCTTCATGGCGTGCTGATGAGCATGCCATAGGAGGTGATGATCTCCTTGGGGCTTGGCTCGCTGGATGCTGAGCTATCCGCTACGACGACCTTCCGTTGACACGTAACGCCGTTCTGGCTGTACTCCGGCCCGACGTAGATCAGGCGCTCGTTGTCAAGGGTGGGGTTCGTTGCGAGAGCAGCTTGCGTCGCGGCGATGTCAGCACTGTCCCATCCGTGCTTGGCCGCTACATGCCGCCAGCCCCAGCCCCTCCACTCTGAGGTGCTCGACGGTCCCGTCCAGCCGACCTTCATGGCTGTGGCAACTGGGCTGCCACCTCCAAGGGGAACACGCGTGAATGAGTTCACCGTCGCGTACTGAGCAGCGGTAAATTGATCAGTCGGGACTAGTGGGTCGGGATCGCTGTCCTCTGGGGTGGTCAGGTCGCACTTCTTCTCTTGCTCCTGATCGGTCTCCGGCGGGTTGCATACGTCAGGATCGACTGGGTCGCACACCTCAGGCACTGCGAGCTCGTACTCGAGCTTCTGGCGAAGGATTGGATATTCGCCATCCTCGAGCTCATCGCGGGTTCGGGTCTCAACCATGCTTTGGCCGGGGTCTGAAGGTGGCCAGTCTTGGTAGGTGTAGGGCTGGCTTACGTAGTCCTGGACGGGCGTGGCGGCGCGGAGGTCGTCCTGGTACCACCAGACGGTGGTCGTGGTTCCCGACAGGTCGGGGTTGCCGACGCAGGTGCTGCTCGAAGCGATCGACTCGAAGACACGTGGCGCGTCAGGTGGCGGCATCGGATGGCTGCAGTTGCCGTCGTTGGATCGCCAGCTCCAGTAGTTGGCGCCGTAGGGGCTCTGCCAGGCGGCGTCCCATGTCCAGACGTACGCCGGTCGCGTGATCGTCGGCTGATCGTGGTACGGGCTCCCGATGGTGCACGGAGACGACAGCGAGCAGGTTTCGTAGAAGGAGAGCTTTTGGGGAGCATTGACTTGCACCGGCGATTTGGCGGGCAGCCCGACCTTGAAGAACTTGGCGTTGAGCCCCGATCCGATGCGATAGCCGACCTCGAAGGCCGTGGCAGCTAGCGTCACGCCGCCGGTCAGTCGGATGGCGTTCGAGAGGCCGGTCGCGACTCGCAGAGTCCTCGACTCACGGCTCAGCTGCTCGACTTGGGGAGTCGACCAGCCCCCGCCGCGCGTCTCGGCTGCGCGCAGCTCCTGGCATACCGCGCTACAGGTAGGCGGCGACGTCTGCAAGCAGTTCTCGGCAATGGGGAGGTTCGGCAGTAGGAGTCCGCGCAGATCGCTCCGCGTCAGCGGCTGCAGGGTAGTTCAGCGACGCAGCTTGACGCGGCGACTGACGGTTGCCGAGGCGCTGCCATGGGTCAGCCGGGCGTTGAGCCAGGCGCCGGCGCGCTTGCGGCCCTTCATGAGCTTGCGGCCGGCGCGGGTCAGCTTCGGTCGGACGCGCGTCTCGCCGCCTGAGGGGATCGAGACGCGCGTGCTGGCGTAGATCCTGGTGCGCGCCTTGCGCGTGGCGGATGCGGCGGCCGGTCGCCGGCTCTGGAGGCGCAGTCGGCCGGCGCAGGGGACTGGCGCGTTGCAGATGAGGCGTAGGGCGACGCGGCCGTCGGCCACACGGCCAAGCCCGGCGGCCACCGCCAGCAGGGGAGTGCAGCGCCCGCCAGTCTGAGCGGCGCCGGCCGGTACGGCAGACCGCCTTCCGGCGGCCAGCGCGGCGCCCGCGCCGCAGAACGGGATCACGTCGGCGGCGAGCAGTGGCACGACGCCGCCGATCCCGGCGCCGTCGACGCGTCCGGTCGTCACGTCGTTGGGGTTGAGGTGGGGGAAGAAGCCGAGCGCTCCGGGCGCGGAAATGTCGCCGGCGGCGCCGGTGTCGTGCAGCGGCACCGGGACGCCGGGCGCGAGCACGGTCAGGCCAAGGTAGTCGACGGTCTCGCCGGCCTCGGCGCTGAAGTCGGAGCGCATCGGCAGGCGCACCGCCACCTGTGTGACTGCGTTCGGCTGCGGCACGAACGGCTGGCTCGCGCCGGCGTAGAAGCAGCAGGCGAAGCCGGCGCCGCCGCGCAGAGCACGCGCCACCGTCACCTGCAGCGGTCCGACGGTCGGTCCGGTGCGCACGCGGACTCGGGTCACGAGACCGCCTCCCGGTGGTGCCTGCGCGACCTCCGTCTGGGCGCCGAGTCCGCCGGTCGCGACATAGGTGCAGGTCCCGACGCCACTTGGCAGGAAGATCCGGTTGCCGAACGGTCCGACGGTCGGCAGCGTCTCGCAGCCGTAGCGCGCGTTGGCCGGGCGGTCGAGGTTCGCGCCGATGGTCCTTACCTGCGCCTGCGCGCCTGTCGCGACGACCAGGGAGACGCCGATGGCGAGGGCGGTGGTCAGGGACGACGCGCGCATCGTCAGCCTTTCTACAGCAGGTGGCCTGCGACCAGCAACAATGGCCCGCATGGCTGAGGCATTCACCTGGATCGACGGCGAGCGGCTGGTGCGGTTCGGGCTCGGGACGCTCGACGACGCGCCGGGGCTGCTCACGCAGCGCGGGTTCGACGGCTACGCGCTGCTGACAACCGAACGGGCCGAGGCAAGCTCGCCTCGGCTGGTGCAGGATGCGGCGGCGGTCCTCCACGTCCCGCCGGGCTCGGTGCCGGACGCCGCGGCCGAGGTGCTGGACGGAGTGCAGGACCGGCCGGTCGTGGCGCTCGGCGGTGGTCGGGTGATTGACGCTGCCAAGGCCGTCGCGGGCGTGGAGAATCTCGGTTGCGCTGTCGTGCCGACAACGCTTGCCGGTTCGCCGATGACTCCGTTCCACCGGCTGCCGACGGGAACGCGCGGCGGCCAGCTCGTCCGGCCTTCGCTTGTCGTGTGGGACCCGAGCCTGGCCGCGGGCCTGAGGCGCGAGCAACTTGTCGCCACGGCGATGAACGCGCTCGCGCACGCGTTCGAGTCGCTCTACGTGCCACATGCCAATCCGGTCGCGGAGATGGCGGCGCTGCGTGCGGCAGCGCTGTTCGGCGGGCAGCTGCCGCTGGAGTCGCCCGATGTCGAGTCGCTCGCGCTCGCGGCACTGTTGGCCGGCTACGCGGTCGGCACGACCGGCCTTGCGGTCCACCACGCTCTCTGCCAGACCACGGTGCGAGTCGCCGACCTCCCGCATGCGCAGGTAAACGCCGTGATGCTTCCGCACACGTCAGGGCTGATGGTCACGCGCGCTCCGCTCGCGGTGGGGCGTTTCGCGGAGGCGCTTGGCGATCCCAACGGCGATCCGGTCAACGCGCCGGGGCGGATCGCGCGGCTGACGGCCGAGACGGGCGTCGACGGGCTCGGCGAGCTGGGACTCGATCCCGACTCGATCCCGCAGATCGCTGGCGCGGCGCTTGGGCATCCGGCGCTCGGCAACACGCCGGGCGGTGCCCCGTCCGAGGCCGAGCTCGCCGGACTGCTGCATGCCGCGCTCTAGGCGCTCGGCGTGTTCGCGGGCGCACTTCGCTCGCCAACCGGCCCCGCGAGCTAGGATCGATTCATGGCGAGGCCACTGGAGGGAAGAGTCGCGGCAATCACCGGTGCTTCCTCCGGTATCGGCGAGGCGACCGCGTTGGCGCTCGCCGACGCTGGGGCCGCCATCGCGCTGGGGGCGCGCCGGATGGACCGGATCGAGGCGCTCGCCGAGCAGATCGAGGCAGCCGGTGGCCGAGCGATCGCCTTCGAGGTCGACGTTTCCGACGAGCAGGCCGCGAATGCGTTCGTCAACGCGGCCGCGGAGCAGCTCGGGCGTCTCGACGTTCTCGTCAACAACGCCGGGGTGATGCTGCTCGGGCCGGTCGACGGCGCCGACACCGATCAGTGGCGGCAGATGCTCGAGGTCAACCTGCTCGGCCTCCTCTACTGCACCCACGCGGCGCTGCCGCTGATACGACCCGCCGTTGGCCGCGATCGCCGACGCCA
>CAMLNW010000157.1 GCA_946481495.1 uncultured Actinomycetes bacterium | reverse complement strand
CTCCGCGCCCGTGAGCTCCTGCAGCACCTCGAGCGTCCCGGACAGGCCCAGCTTGGAGCCCGGCTCGGTGGCGATCGTGAACCACATGTTGAAGTCGTGGTTGCGCAGGTAGTTGTGCGAGACGCCAGGATGCGAGTTGACGACCTTCGCGGCGCGGTGGGGATTCTCGGGGTCGACCTTGGCGGCGACGAGCATCGAGCTGTAGCCGAGCACGCGCGTGTCGAAGATCGGCGTGACCTGGCGGACGATCCGACCGTCGAGCAGGCGCTGGACGCGGCGCATCACCTCATCCTCGGAGACCCCGGCGAGGCCGGCGACGTGCTCGTAGGGACGCGGGGCGATCGGGAAGCTGCCCTGCATCAGGTTGAGCAGCTTCTTGTCGAGGTCGTCGAGCGGGATCGCCGCGCCGTCCTTGCGGCTGCGCGTCTTGGGGATCGCCGCCGCCTCTCTCAGCGAAGCCATCCGGCGGCGTCCTTCGCGTGGTAGGTGATCACGATGTCGGCGCCGGCGCGGCGGATCGAGGTCAGCGCCTCGAGCACGGCCCCGCGCTCGTCGATCTGCCCGGCCGCGGCGGCCGCCTTGACCATCGCGTACTCACCACTGACGTTGTACGCGGCGAGCGGCATTCCGGTCGCCTCCTTGATCCGCTGGATCACGTCGAGGTAGGGCAGGGCCGGCTTGACCATCAGGATGTCGGCGCCCTCCTCCGCGTCGAGCAGCGCCTCGCGGACCGCCTCGTCGGAGTTGGCGGGATCCATTTGGTAGGTGCGGCGGTCGCCAAAGGCCGGCGTGGAGTCGGCCGCCTCACGGAACGGCCCGTAGAAGGCCGAAGCGAACTTCGCCGAATAGGCGACGATCGGCGTCTCCTTCATGCCCTCGGCGTCAAGCTGGCCGCGCAGCGCGCCAACCCGGCCGTCCATCATGTCGCTCGGCGCGACAGCGTCGGCTCCCGCGCGTGCGTGCGAGATGGCGGTCTGGGCGAGCAACTCCAACGTAACGTCGTTATCGATCGCGCCGTCAGGCCGGACGACGCCGCAGTGGCCGTGCGACGTGTAGGCGCAGAGGCAGACGTCGGTGATCACGAGCAGCTCCGGGTGGGCGTCCTTGATCGCGCGCACGGCGAGCTGGACGACTCCCTCGTCGTCGTAGGCGCCGGAGCCCTGCTCGTCCTTCTCGGCGGGGACGCCGAACAGCAGAACCGCGGGGATGCCGAGCTCCTTGATCTCGCCAGCCTCCTCGACGGCATGCGAGATCGACAGCCGCTCAACGCCGGGCATCGCCTCAATCGGCGTGCGGCTGTCGGTGCCGAGCTCGACGAACAGCGGCTGGACGAGGTGGGCCGGGGTGAGCTCCGTCTCGCGCACCATGTCGCGCAGCAGGCCGCTACCGCGCAGCCTGCGCATGCGGGTTGCTGGAAAGGCCATCGCGACCAGTCTAGGGGCGTCGCGCCGGCGTGACGTATCCTCGCCGCATGCCTCAGCTTGCGCTGTCAGCCGTCGGGAGGGATCGACCGGGCATCGTCGCCGCGACGACCGCGGTGCTACTGCGCCACGGCGTCAACGTCGAGGACTCGCGGATGTCGATCCTCCGCGGTCATTTCGCGATGACGCTGATCCTCGGGCTGCCCGGCGACGCCGATCGCAAGTCGCTGGCCGCGGACCTCGACGAGGTCGCGGCCGATCTCGGCTTGGAGGCACTGGCCCTGAGCGCCGTCGAGCCACTCGCCGAGGCCACGCCCGCCGCGACGCACGTGCTCAGCATCTACGGCGTCGACCATCCCGGGATCGTCCACCACGCCACCCGCGTCCTCGCCGAGCACCGCGTGAACATCACCGACCTCGAGACGCGCCTGGTCGAGGGCGACGGTCAGCCGTCGCTGTATGCCCTGCTGATCGAGGTCGCCGTGCCTGACGACGTCGATCCCGCGGACGTCGACCGTGCGCTGGCCGAGATCGCGGCGAGCGAGGTCGTCGAGGTCAGCCTGCGCGAGCTCGCCAGCGACGAGCTGTAGGGCGGAAAGCGCATGGCGGTCCGCGAGGTCCTGCACTACCCGCACCCGGCGCTGAAGGCCGTCGCCGAGGCGGCGGCGCTCGACTCGCCCGAGACCGAGCGGGCGGCGCGCGACCTGCTCGACACGATGGTCGACTTCGGTCATTGCGTCGGCCTCGCGGCCACCCAGCTGGGCGACATGACCCGGATCGTCGTGGTCGACGTGACCGGCCACAAGAAGGCCGAGACCGAGAGCGGCCTGCTGCTGCTCGCCAACCCGCGCGTAGTCGCCGAGGACGGTGCCGAGGTCGGCCGCGAGGGCTGCCTGAGCATCCCCCACCTCACCGCCAATGTCCGCCGCGCCACCTCGATCGCCGTCGAGGCCGCCGCGCTCGAGCTCACCGACGACGGCCTGACCGCCACCCCCCGCCGCATCGAGACCGACGCCTTCGAGGCCCGTTGCCTACTCCACGAGATCGACCACCTCGACGGCATCCTCTTTCTCGACCGCGTCGACTCCCTCACCCGCGACGTCTTCGAGCGCAAGAACTACAAGTAGTCGACTGCTGCGAGCCGTCTACAATCGATCTTGGATCAAAGTCGCGGCTTCGATGTCGCAGCTTTCGAGAGGCCCGGGAGACCGGGCCTCTCGCATTTCTAGGTGTCCCGACGAGCAATCGGGACCGACGCCCGCCGGGACAGAGCGGCTGGCTACTGACCGCGTCTCGGTTCGACAACCGAGAGCAGCACGATCACCGCAAGGATCAAAGTCACGGCTTCGATCATCGCTACCTCCTATGCGACCTGTTTAGAGGGCCACTTCCCCCAGAACCGCGGCTCGGTCCCGGAACCGCAAGCTGGAAGACTCAGAGGCTTGACCAGACCGTCTTGGACTCTCGTCCTAGCGCCGCTACAGCGGTGTCACGCTAGTAACGATCCCGTGACGAGATCGTGCAGCCATTAGCCGGCTGGCGGGATGGCCTGGGGGAAGCGGAAGAAGAAGTCTGGGTCGTAGGTCTGCTTGACCTGGCGGAGGCGAGGGAGGTTGGTGGCGTAGTAGGCGCGCTTCCAGTTGGGTAGGGCCGGGTCGATGTAGTTCTGGTAGGCCTGACCGGAGACGTAGGGACGCATCGCCTGGTGGGCGCCGCGGATCCAGGAGCGGCTGGCGCGCTGGGCGGTGGCGCCCTCGAAGTAAGCGCCGTACTGGATGCAGAAGAGCTCGTCGCGGTGGACGAAGGCGGTGGCGCCGGGCTTGGGGCGGTTGAGCGCGCCGCCGTAGGAGTCGAGCAGCAGGGCGCCGGAGCCGAGCGCGGGGTTGGCGTTGCGGCGGTCGATCCAGTCGACCATCGTACGACGGCCGGCGCTCGACAGCGGCTTGTCGACGTAGTCGGACTTGGCATAGAAGGCTGCCCGCGGAAGTGTGCCGCCGCTGGTCGTGTGGCGGGTGTGGCAGGAGCGCAGCGGATCGCCGAGGCAGCCGGCCCAGCGCAGCATCAGCGGCAGGTAGGCCTCGGTGCCGATCGACAGCTGGGCGCCGTGCTCGAGCAGCGGACGGATCGTGGCGCGCAGCTGGCTCTCGGAGCCGAAGAACTGGCCGTCGCAGCTGACGCTCGGCGGACCGTCGGCGTTCGTAGTCAGGTGGAAGATCGCGGTCAGCTCGTCGGTCGCGCTGGGCAGCAGCCGCTGCCATGCGTCGAGCGCCTCGCTCGCCGAGGACCAAGGCCAGGCGATGTTGAACCAGCTTGCGCTGCGAGCGCGGTGGGTCTTGAACTGGAAGCCGGTGACGATGCCGAAGTTGCCTCCCCCACCACCGCGGCAAGCCCAGAAGAGGCCCGGGTTGGTGTCGCGATCGACGCGGCGGACCTGGCCGTCCGCGGTGACGATCGTCAGCGCGGTCATGTTGTCCGACAGCAGGCCGAAGCGACGACCGGCGAGACCCATCCCGCCGCCGAGCGCATGGCCGCCGACGCCGACCGACGGGCACGAGCCGGCGGGCACCGTGACGCCGCGGCGGGCGAGGCCGGCGTAGACGTCGATCAGCTGTGCTCCCGCGCCCACGTTCACGCGGGTGTTGGCCTGCTTCGGCGAGACGCCGGCGATCCGACGCAGGTCGACGACCACCCCATTCGAGAGCGTCGAGTAGCCGGCGTAGGAATGACCGCCGCCCTTGGCAACGATCCGGACGTCGTAGCGCTGCGCCCAGCGCACGACCGCCGCGACGTCCTGGGCGTTCAGCGGCTCGACGACCGCGTTCGGACGCAGACCGTCGAAGCGCTCGTTGTAGACCAGGCGCGCGGTGCCGTAGCCGCGGCTCCCCCGAGTCAGCACAGGTCCGTCGACCGCCGACCGCAGGGCTCGCAGCGCGCGATTGGAAATCGCGGACTCGCCGGTCAGCAGGTCAGACGCTGTCGCGAGCGCATCCAGGGGCAACGCCGCGGCCGCCACGCCAGCAGCCGAGCTGGCGAGAAAGCGACGGCGGTCGATGGCGGCCACGGCGCGATCCTAACCGTGGGTTGGGCGGCTTCGAGCGATCTTCCACGGTTGTACGGGTCAGGACCCCACAATCGTGCAAGAAGATCGGCGGCGCGCGACTCAGGCGAAGCGGCGGAGGGCAAGTCGAGCGAGCGCCCCGAACACGACCGCGAGCGCGGCCAGGTGGGCGAGCGGAGCGGCAAGTCCACCGGAGTCGTTGAGCGCAGCGTCGAGGGCGTCGAGGGTCGAGCGGAAGGGGAACAGGGCAGAGATGGCACGCGCGGCGTCATAGACCGCGGGCTCGACCGAGCCGGATGGGACGAGCGCGAGGAAGGCGAGCGGGAGCGAGAGCATCACGCAGAGCAGCGAGGCGGCGCGGACCTCGCGCGTGACGGCGCCGACGGCCACGCCGAGGGCTCCGAACGACAGGGCGGACGCCGCGAGCGCGACGACCCACAGCGGCAGCCGCGCCCAGTCGAGATCGACGAACAGACCAAGGCCGGCGAGCATCGCGAGGCAGATGACGAGTGAGCAGACCGCGGCGAGCCCAGCCTTCTCCACCAGCAGACCCGTCTGCGATACGAGGCCGCGCACGAGCCGCGCGAAGGCGTTCTCCTCTCGCTCCAAGGCCAACGCCCCGGCAGCGAGCAGCACCGTGACGAACATCAGCGACACGGCGACGGCCAGCGCGACCGCGAACGCGCTCAACGAGGTCTTGCCACCGTCGAGCGCGACCTGCTCGACGCGGATCGGCTCGCGCAGCGAGCGCACCAGCGGCTCCGAGAAGCCGAGGTTCTCACGCGCGAGACGTGAGAACTCGATCACGCGGTCGAGCTCGGTGCGCTGCGCCGGCGTCGCGCTCGACCGCACCCGCTCGACGATCCGCTCGGCGTTGCGCAGCCCGAGGATCTCGATCCCGTCCGTCCCGGGCGCACCGATCGTTCCGCCGTCGACGACCCGGTCGAGATACGACAGGCCAGCCTCCGTGAAGCGCGATGACAGCGCCAGGTTCGCCTCGCTCAACCGCGCCCGGAGGGTGTCCTCGACATAGGCCGCCTTGACCGGGTCGTCGGCGTTGTAGACGACCTTGATCGTCGGCGGGCCGGAGAGCGCGAGCGTCTGCAGCCCGCCGAGCCTGGTCGCGAAGTCCTCCGGGACGATGATCGCCGCCAGCGCCTCGCCGGACTCGACCTTGTCGATCGCCGCCTGCTCGCACTGCAGTGCCGTCTTGCCCTCGCAGTCGACCGGCACGCGGTCGATCGACTCGAACAGCGGCCCCTGGTAGCGCTCCAGGTCGACTTGCTGGCCGCCGACCTCGACGGCGGTCTCGCCCGGTTGAACGAGGCTGACGAACGCGACCTTCGGCTTGTCGGGACCGGCCGAGATGGCGAAGCCGATCAGCACCGACAGCACGACCGGGTAGAGGATCAGCAGCGCGACCAGTCCCGGCGAGCGGCGCAGGATGCGCAGATCTTTGAGCAGCAGCCAGCGCACAGCTCGTCAGTGGCCCCGGTGCCGGAGGAAGGCGACGAACGCCTCCTCGAAGTCGCTGTGGCTGCCACCCTCGCTCTCGACCGCCTGGCCGAGCGCCGCCGGCGAGCCCTCGAACAGCGCCTCGCCGTCGGCGAGCACGACGACCCGGTCGGCATGGCGCGCCGCCTCCTGCAGGTCATGGGTCGAGTAGACGACGGTCGTCCCACGCGCGGCAAGGTCGAGCACGAACTCCCAGACCCGCTCACGCTGGCGCGGGTCGAGCGCCGCGGTCGGCTCGTCGAGCAGCAGCACGCCCTGGCGACCGAGCAGCCCGATCGCGATGTTGACGCGCTGGCGGTTGCCACCCGAGAGCTCGGCGGCGAGATCGTTTGCGCGCTCGTCGAGGCCGGTCAGCTCGAGCATCTCCGCGACCGCTGCGTCGGGGTCCGCGACTCGCTCGAGCCGCGCGAACAGACGCAGGTTCTCGGCGACCGTCAGCTTGCCGTAGAGCGCCGCCTGCTGAGGAACCCAGCCGACCTCGCGTGGCAGGCGGTTGACGTTGCCGGCGTCGGCGCGCTGGATGCCGGGTTCTCCGCGCAGATCTCCGGGGCCCTCGAGCTGGAGCGGATGACCGTCCGCGAGCTGGTGACCGCCGACGCCCCGC
>CAMLNW010000156.1 GCA_946481495.1 uncultured Actinomycetes bacterium | reverse complement strand
GTCGAGGCGGTGACCTACCGTTACCGTGGCCACTCGATGGCCGACCCCGAGGAGTACCGCACCAAGGACGAGGTCGAGGGCTGGCGCACCCGCGACCCGTTGAAGACCTTCCCGGCGCGGCTGGTCGGCGAGGACGTCATGAGCGAGGAGGATGTCCAACGGCTCGACGAGCAGGCGATTGAGACCGTCGACGAGGCGGTCGAGTTCGCCGAGCGGTCGCCGTTCCCCGATCTCGCGTCGCTCTACGACGACATCTACGTGATCGGCGACCAGGTGCGCGATCCTTGGTGGTCGACCGACGCGCGCTCGCCCGACGTCCACCGCGGCGAGCAGGAGCGCGAGGCCGGCGAGGTCGCCCAAGAGCTGGCCGAGGCCGGCGCCGCCCACGCCGACGACGAGACCGATCCCGACACGCAGGCCGCACGGGCGCGGGGAGCCGGTAGCTAGTGGAGTCGCGCGCGTCCCGCGGGGAGATCCGGAAATGAACATGCGCTACCGCGAGGCGCTCAACCTCGCCCTGCGCGAGGAGATGCGTGCCGACGAGCGCGTCTTCCTGATGGGCGAGGACGTCGGCGTCTTCCAGGGCGCGTTCAAGGTGACCGCCGGCCTGCTCGAGGAGTTCGGCGAGCGGCGGGTGCGCGACACGCCGATCTCCGAGAACACGATCGTCGGGATGGGCGTCGGTGCGGCGATGGCCGGACTGCGGCCGATCGTCGAGCTGATGACGATCAACTTCTCGTTGCTCGCGCTCGACCAGATTGTCAACAGCGCGGCATCGATCCGCTACATGTTCGGCGCCCAGGTCAAGGTGCCACTGGTGATCCGGATGCCACAGGGCGCCGGCCACCAGCTCGGCCCGACCCACTCGCACTCCTTCGAGGCGCTCTACCAGCACATCCCCGGCCTGCTGGTCGCCGTGCCGACGACGCCGGCCGATGCCCGCGGCCTGCTGAAGGCGGCGATCCGCGACGACAACCCGGTGATCTTCATCGAGCACGAGACGCTCTACGGCCGTCGCGGCGAGGTGCCGGACGAGCAGGAGCCGCTGCGCTTCGGCGAGGCGGCGGTGCGGCGCGAGGGGGGCGACGTGACGATCGTCGGCATCTCGCGGATGGCCGAGACGGCGCTCAAGGCAGCCGACGCGCTCGCCGAGCAGCACGGGATCGAGGCCGAGGTGATAGACCCGCGGACCTTGCGACCGCTCGACCTCGACACGATCCTCGCCTCCGTGCGCAAGACCAACCGGGCGGTGATCGTCGAGGAGGGCTGGCCGCACGGCGGCGTCGGCGCCAACATGTCCGCGCTGATCCAGGAGCAGGCGTTCGACGACCTCGACGCGCCGGTCGCGCGAGTCACGGGCGCCGACATCCCGATGCCCTACTCGAAGCCGCTCGAGCAGGCGTCGTTCCCGCACGAGGAGCACGTCGTCCAGGCGGCGCGCGCGACGCTCGGGGAGCTCGCGGCCTGATGGCGACCGACGTCGTCATGCCGCGGCTGTCCGATTCGATGGAGGAGGGCACCGTGCTGAAGTGGCTCGTCGAGGTCGGCGGCGAGGTCAGGCGCGGCCAGCCGCTCGTCGAGATCGAGACCGACAAGGCGAACATGACCTACGAGGCCGACAGCGACGGCGTGCTGATCGAGCTGCTGGCACGTGAGGGCGACACGCTCGAGGTAGGCCAGCCGATCGCGCGGATCGGGGCGGAGGACGAGGGGCCGAGCGGCGAGCCGAAGGCGGGCGGCGAGCCGGCGCCGCCGGACGACGCCCCGACCTCCTCCGGCGACGGTGAGCGGCCCGACTCGGAGCCGAGCGAGACCGAGGCGCCGGCCCCGGTGGCGAAGGCGAACGGCGGCGGGCGCGTGAAGGCCTCGCCGCTCGCGCGGCGGATGGCCGGCGAGCTGGGCGTCGAGCTGGCGCGGATCGAGGGCAGCGGTCCCGGCGGGCGGGTCGTGAAGGCCGACGTCGAGGCGGCGGCCGATGCCGGAACGGGCGGCGCGGTCGCGCCACCGGCTCCCGAGCCGGAGACGGCGCCGGCCGAGGCGCCAGAGCCGGAGACCGCTCCCGCCGAGCCGGCCGCGGCGGCCAGCGGCGCCAAGGGCGACGTCGCGATCCATGAGCCGACTCGCCTCCAACGCACCGTCTCACGCCGTATGGCCGAGGCGAAGGCGACGGTGCCGGACTTCTCGCTCGAGCTCGACGTCGACATGACGCTCTGCATCGAACTGCGCGAGCGGCTGAAGGCCCAGACCGAGCGCGCGCCGTCGTTCAACGACATGGTCGTCAAGGCCGCCGCGCTCGCGCTGCGCGACCACCCGCGCGTCAACGGCGCCTACCGCGACGGCAAGTTCGAGGCCTACTCACGCGTCAACGTCGGCGTCGCTGTCGCGGCCCAGGACGCGCTCGTCGTGCCGACGATCCACGACGCCGACCAGAAGTCGCTCGGCGAGATCTCACGCCAGGCGCTGCGGCTGATCGAGCGCGTGCGCGACGGCTCGATCACCCCGCCCGAGCTCTCGGGCGGCACCTTCAGCGTCTCGAACCTCGGCATGTACGGCATCGAGCGCTTCACGGCGATCGTCAACCCGCCACAGGCCGCGATCCTCGCGGTCGGCGCGCTGAAGAAGAAGCCGGCCATCGACGACCGCGGCCGCGTCGTCGCGCGCGACCTGATGACTCTCACCCTCGTCTGCGACCACCGCATCCTCTACGGCGCCGACGGCGCCGAGTTCCTCGCCCAGGTTCGCGAGTTGCTCGAGCAGCCCCTCTCGCTGGCGCTCTGAGGCGACCTCTGGGAGCATGGCCGGCGTGAGAGGCGCCGTCGCCATCGCGGTCACGCTGCTCGCCGTGGCTCTGCCGGCGGTCGCCTCGGCGCGGGTGGTGGACCTCGCCGCGCCCGCCGACGGCGGCGCCGGGTTCTTCGGCGGCGCGCCACGCGCGTTCGCGCTGGCCAACGTAAATGCGCCCGGCACGCCACTCGACGCGATCGTCACCACCACGAGCCAGAGCGTCACCGTCGGGATAACGTCGATCGCCGGACAGTGGGGTCTACTGCCCCCGCCGGCGAACAACTCGATCCAGACTGCGTCGCTCACCGCGAGCCCCACCGACCTGACCGTCGGCGACGTCAACGGCGACGGCCGGCCGGACATCGCCATCTCGCACGGCAACGGGGTGTCGGTCATGACCGGCTCCAGCATGGGCGTCTACTCGGCAGCCGTGAAGCCGGACGCGTCGCTGCTGCCTGCCTCCGGCGTCGCGCTGGCGTCGATCGACGCGGGCACGCTGCCGGACCTAGTGGCGTCGGTCGACGGAGCCGTACAGGTCTACTCGCACAACGGGTCAACAAGCTTCATCAGCACCACGTCGCCGTACGCCGCCGCCGCCAACTACTTCGTCGACGGGCCGACGACAGGGGTCGGGACGGGCGACTTCGACGTCGACGGCGACCGCGACGTGGCGGTCGCCACCGCCGGTGTCGGCGCCGAGCGCGTCGTCGTGCTGGTCAACGGCGGCGGCCTGCTCACCATCCAGAAGACCGCCGCGCTCTTCTCGCGTCCCAAGGCAGTCGCGGTCGCCGACGTCAAGGGGGACGACGGCCGGCCGGAGATCCTGGTCACCGAGCCCGACCGCGGCACCGTGGCGATCGTCGCCACGAGCAACATGCCGACCTCGCTCGGACCGATCGAGCGCATCGCCACCGGGCTGTCGCCGGTCGACGTCGCCGCCGGCGACCTCGACGGCGATGGACGGTCCGAGATCGTCACCGCCAACGGCGCGGGCGACTCGGTAACGGTCGCCGCGCCGGGCGAGCCGCCGCGCACATTCCCCGCCGGCGCAGCGCCCGCTGCGGTCGCGATCGGGGAGGTGACCGGCGACTCGCTCGCCGACGTAGTCGTCGCCAACGACGGATCGCAGGAGCTGACCGTCCTGCGCAACCTCGGGGTGCCGCCCGCACCTCCCACCGGGCCGGGACCGACGACCAAGCCGAAGCGCGGAGCCAAGCTGTCCTGCAAGCGGATCCGCAAGCGGGGCAGGGTCCGCGGCTTCCGCTGCACCGTCAAGCTGACCCACCCGGGCGCGGCGACGCGCCTGACCGCGAAGCTGCGTCTCACGGGCAAGCGCAAGGTGCTCGCTCAGGCGCGTGTCAAGCCCGGCCGCAAGCTCGTCCTACGGACCGCCCAGCCGCTCGCCGACGGCCGCTACCGCGTCGCGCTCGTCGTCGCCAACCGCGACAAGACGAAGATCGAGCGGACGGCGAAGCTGCACATCCGCTGACGGCGGCTACTCGCCCCCGGCGGCGGCCGGTGCCGTCGGATCGCCGCCCTCGTCGCCAGGGTGCTCGCGGGCGATGAAGTCCTCGATGTCGGACCAGCGGTCGCCGGCGCGCTCGGCGACGGCGAGCAGGTCGGACATCGTCGCGACCTCCTCGACCTGCTCCTTGAGGAACCACTGGGTGAACTGCTCGCTGACGTAGTCGTTCGCCTCGCGGGCGATCGCGGCGAGACCGGAGATCTGGTCGGTGACACGCCGCTCCTGCTCGAGCGCGATCCGGATCGGCTCGACGACGTCGGCGAAGCCGTTCTTCGGCGCGGCGACGCCCGGGATCGTCGGCGTCTCGCCGGCGTCGAGCAGGTACTGGACCATCATCATCGCGTGGCCGCGCTCCTCGATCGCCTGGCGATAGAAGAAGGCAGCGAGCTGCGGCAGCGTCAGCGCGTCGTAGTAGACGGCGACGGCGACGTACTGCTGGTGCGCGCCGTACTCGCGCTCGATCTGCTCGTTGAGCTCCGATACGAACTGCTCCGCCGGCATCTTCCTGCCTCCTGGTCGCTAGCTGACTCCTGACGGCGACGCTACCGAAGAGAACGAGTTCGGTTTGCCTTCGTAACGTTTAGGCAACCCTTTGCGACGGATTGTTGGCCAAGTTGGCCAACACAGCTGATATGCTCGCTATATGAGTTCGTACACCATAGGCGAGGCTAAGACCAACCTCTCCAAGTTGATTGCCGAGGTCGAGCGCGGCGAACCGGTTGAGATTCGGCGCGGCAAGACGCCCGTCGCAAAGCTCGTCCCGGTGCCGCCGACCGGCAAACCGCTGCGACAGCCTGGCGCGCTCAAGGGCAAGGTCTACATCCCGGACGACTTCGACGAGCTGCCCGATGACGTCGCACGCGCGCTCGGAATGCTCGACTGAGCATGCGGATCCTCGTCGATAGCCACGCCGCGCTCTGGTGGGTGGCCGACGACGAGCGCCTGTCTGCAACTGCGCGCGAAGCGATTGCGTCAGCATCGGAACCACTGCTCAGCGCGGTCAGCCTCTTCGAGGTGGCGATCAAAGCTTCGCTTAGGAAGCTTCCCGTGGCCGCACAGTGGGCGGACGAGCTGCTAGTCAACGGGTTCTCCCTGCTCGCGATCGGAACAGCACACGGCGAAGAGCTCCACGGCCTGCCATTCGTCGAAGTGAACGGATCGACTATCCGCGACCCGTTCGACCGGATGCTCGTTGCGCAGGCGCATGTCGAGGGCGTACCCGTCGTGACGCGCGATCCGGCGATCGCCGCCCACGGCGTTCCGACGATCTGGTAGCGGACGTCAGCCGCGGTTGAAGCGGAAACCGGTCGCGGCGACCGGGAGGTCGATCGGGCTCGACGCCAGCCCGGGCGGCGTCTCGGGGAGGTTGAACTCTTTTGGCGCGGTGTCGTTCGGTGTGGTCGGGTGCATCAGCGCGGCGAGATACTGGATCTGGTCGCGGCCGACGCCGAGCTCCGACTGGCCGCCGCCGTAGGCGCCGATGCCCTTGGCCTCGCAGTAGTCGTAGGCGGCGAACAGCCGCTCGAGCGGGCCGAAGCGCGACGGCTTGACGTTGACGGTCTTCGGCGGGAACGGCAGCGCCTCGATGTCGGCGACCGAGTGGATCGGCGCGTCCCAGGTGATGCGGTCGTGGTACGGCTCGAGCACCGCCATCGCCTCTGCGCTGTCGAGGTCGGGGTCCTCGAGCCAGGCGTCGGGGAACGCCTCCGCAACGGCGCGGTAGAGCTCCGGATCGGTGTCGACGTCGACCGGCGTGCCCTTGTAGCGGCCCTTGAGGTCGAGCGAGTCGACAGCGCCGGTCTCGACGAGCTGCGCGATCAGCTCAGGCGTCCAGCCGTTGGTCGGGTCGAGCTTGAAGCGGGTCGTCGGGTACAGCTCGAGGATGCGCAGCAGTCGGTCGGCATTCTCCTTGCCCTCGTCGCCCATCGGCGCCAGCCGCATGGAGACGACGTACTCGAGCGGCTGCGGCTCGCGGCCGAGCACGTCGCCGAGCGAGCGGCCCGCCTGGCGCAGCGCCAGGTCGAGCGCCGCCGACTCGAACGCCCAGCGGCGGTAGTCGCGGTAGTCCTCGCGGTCCGGCGGCGCGGGGAACAGGTCTAGCCCGTCGAGCAGTGCCGCTAACGACCCGAGCGTATGGTCGCCGCCGAGGTCGTGGACCGGACCGGCCTCCTGCAACCGGCGCTGGTCGTCGGGGTCGTACGTGACGTCCTCGCCACGCCCCTCCTCACCGTCGCCGCGCAGCACGATCTCGGTCGTCAGCCGCTCGAACTCCGGCGAGAAGGACTGACTCAGCCCCTCCAGCCCGTACGACTCGATCGTC
>CAMLNW010000155.1 GCA_946481495.1 uncultured Actinomycetes bacterium | reverse complement strand
GACGTCGCGCGTCCAGACGCCGGCGGCGAGCCCGTACTCACTGTCGTTGGCGCGCGCGGCGACCTCGTCGAGGTCCTCGTAGGGGAGCGCTACGAGTACCGGGCCAAAGATCTCCTCGCGGGCGATCGAGATGTCGTCCGAGGTCGTGGTGAAGAGCGTCGGCTCGACGAAGTAGCCGTCACCGGCTCCCTCGGGCGTGCCACCGCCGGCGACCAGTTCCGCGCCGTCGCGGCGGCCCTGCTCGATGTAGTCGCGCACCCGCTCCTCCTGCTCGACGGAGATCACCGGGCCGAGCTGGGTGCCCTCCGCCAGCCCGGCGCCGACACGCGCCTTGGCGGCCGAAGCGGCGAGCTTTGAGACAACCTCGTCGAACTGGCCCTTCTGGACGAACAGCCGCGAGCCGGCGTTGCAGGCCTGGCCGGTGTTGTAGTAGATGCCCTGATAGCTGCCCTTGACGGCGGCGTCGAGGTCGGCGTCGGGCAGGATGATGTTCGCCGATTTGCCGCCGAGCTCGAGCGTGACGCGCTTCAGCGCGCGGCCGGCCTTGGCGCCGATCTCGCGGCCGACGGCGGTCGATCCGGTGAAGGCGAGCTTGTCGATGCCAGGGTGGTCGACGATCGCCGCGCCGGTCGCGCCGTCGCCGGTCACGACGTTCAGCACACCCTCCGGAAAGCCGGCCTCGAGTGCCAGCTCGCCGAGCCGCAGCGCGGTCAGCGGCGTCTGCTCGGCCGGCTTGAGCACCGTCGTGCAGCCGGCCGCGAGCGCCGGGCCAATCTTCCAGGCGGCCATCAGTAGCGGGAAGTTCCACGGGATGATCTGACCGCAGACGCCGACCGGCTCGCGGCGCGTGTAGACGTGGACGCCGGGCTGCGAGACCGGGATCACCTGGCCGGCGATCTTCGTCGGCCAGCCCGCGTAGTAGCGCAGGTGCTCGACCGTCTTGCCGACGTCGACGATCTTCGCCAGCCCGACCGGCTTGCCGGTGTCGAGCGACTCGAGCTGGGCGAGCTCGTCGGCGTTGGCCTCTACGAGGTCGGCGAGCCGGTAGAGCAGCGCGGCGCGCTTCGCCGGGGTCAGCGACCCCCATTTGCCCTCGAGCGCGCTACGGGCCGCGCGCACGGCGCGGTCGACGTCGTCGACGCCGGCCTCGGCGACCTCTGCGATCGGCTGGCCGGTCGAGGGGTCGAAGGTGATGAACGTGGTCCCGTCGGCGGCCTCGACGCGCTCGTCGCCGATCAGCAGCCGGTGGGGGCCGGCGGCGAATACGCGCGCGGCGTCGGAGAGCTCGGCGGGAAGTGTCGCGGTCATCGGGTCTCCCTCCTAGGGCGTCAACACGATCTTCAGTGCCTCGCGGCGGTCGTAGGCGGCGTAGGCCTCGGGCGCGTCGTTGAGCGCCATGTGGCGGCTGACGAGCGGGGCGGGGTTGAGCACGCCGGCGGCCATCAGCGCCAGCACCCGGTCGACGTGGGCGATCACGTTGGCGTGGCCGCTGTGGACCTCGAGCGCCTTGACCCAGAGCAGGCCGAGATGGACCTCCGCACGCTCAGCGTAGACGCCGGTGGCGGAGATGCGCCCCGCCTTGCGCGCCAGGCGGATCGCCAGCTCGAGCGCGTCGGGATGGCCGACGGCGTCGACCACCAGGTCGGCACCACGGCCGTCGGTTGCCGCCTTGACGGCCGCGCGGGGGTCGTCCTCGGTCAGGTGGACCGGGTTGGCGCCGAAGCTACGCGCCATCTCGAGCCGCTCGGCGACCGAGTCGATCGCGATCACCTGGGCGGCGCCGCGCGCCCGTGCGACTTGGACGGCGCACAGCCCGACCGGGCCCAGGCCAAGCACCACGACGGTGTCGCCGGCGTCGAGGCCGGCCGACTCGACCGCATGGAAGCCGGTGCCCATCACGTCGCCGGCGAACAGCGCGACATCGCTCGACATCCCCTCCGGCACCCTGCGCAGCGTCAGGTTGGCGTTCGGCACCAGCACCTGGTCGGCCTGTGCGCCCTGCAGCGAGCCGAGCACCTTGCCGTGGCCGAAGACACGGCCGGAGTCGCACTTGTGGAAGTCGCCGCGGCGGCAGTAGAAGCAGCTGCCGCAGGCGGTGCAGTAGCAGCCGAGCACGCGGTCGCCGATGGCGACCCCGGTCACGTTCTCGCCGGCGGCGATCAGCTCGCCGACGAACTCGTGGCCGATCGTGAAGCCCGGCTCGACGCCGACACGGCCGTGGTAGATGTGCAGATCCGAGCCGCAGACCCCGCTCGCCTCGATGCGGACGATCGCCTCGTCCGGCGAGCCGATCTCCGGCTCCGGCTTCTCGTCGACCCGGACCTCGCCGGGCGCCTGGAAGGTGACGGCGCGCATCGAGCGCCAACGGTATCGCCCGTCGACGCTCGTGGCGCGTAGGGATAACCCGACGTCGATTCGGTGGGGAGCCGGCTGGGCAGAGCCCGCTGGCTCTCATACGGTGTGCGTCATGTTCGACGGCCGCATCGACGCCACCACGCCGGGCCGCGCCTGGCGCGAGCTGGTCTACGTGGCGCTTTGCCTGCCGATCGGCCTCTTCTGGGGCTTCTGGCTCGTCTTCGCGATCGGGCTCGGGTTGGCGCTCAGCTTCGTCCTGATCGGCATCCCGATGCTGGTCGTCACGATGCTGATCTGGCGCCGCGTCGCCGCTTGGGAGCGCGAGCGCGCCGCGCTGGTGCTCGGCGCTCCGATCGCGCCGCCGTACGCCGACCTGCCGCGCGAGGGCGCCTGGCGCCGGCTCTGGGCACGGCTGCGCGACCGCGCGACCTGGAAGGACCTCGGCTGGTTCGGCGTGCTCGCCACCGCCGGAGCCGTCGCGGGCCTGGTCCTGATCGCGCTCTGGTCGACGGCGCTGGTGCTGATCACCCTGCCGATCACCGCATCGACCTTCCCCGACGGGACGACGATCGGCGACGCATCGCTGCCGCTCGCGTTTGTGCTCGCCGCCGGCGGTCTGCTCGTCGCCGTGCTGGCGCTGTTCGCGGCGCGACCGCTCGCGACTGGCATCGCCGCACTGGCGCGTGCTCTGCTCGGCCCCGACGTCGACGAGCAGGTCGCCCGTCTCGAGCACAGCCGCGCCAGCGCGGTCGACGCGACCGACAGCACGCTGCGGCGGATCGAGCGCGACCTCCACGATGGCGCTCAGCACCGGCTCGTCGCGATCGCGCTCGACCTCGGCCGGGCGCGCGAGAAGATGGCCGACGACCCGGCGGCCGCCGAGCCGCTGATCGCCCAGGCCCACGAGGAGACCAAGCGCGCGATGGCCGAGCTGCGCGACCTCGTACGCGGAATCCACCCCTCGATCCTCACCGACCGCGGCCTCGACGCCGCCGTGTCTGCGCTCGCGGGCCGCTCGCCGGTGTCGGTGACCGTCGCGGTCGATCTCGACGGCCGCCCGCCGGCGGCGACCGAGACCGCCGCCTACTACGTGGTCGCCGAGGCGCTGACCAACGTCGCGAAGCATGGCGGCGCGACTGAGGCCGAGGTGCGGATCGCCCACCGCGACGGCCATCTGACCGTGCTGGTGCAGGACGACGGCCAGGGCGGCGCCAAGCGCACGCCCGGCTCCGGCCTCGAGGGAATCGGCCAGCGCGTCGACGCGCTCGGCGGCAGCTTGGAGATCGACAGCCCCGCTGGGGGACCGACGACGCTGAAGGCGGTGATCCCGTGCGAGTTGTGATCGCGGAGGACCTGGCGCTGCTGCGCGAGGGGCTGGTGGGGCTGCTCACCGAGGCCAAGTACGAGGTCGTGGCGGCGGTCGGCGACGCGCCGGCGCTGATGGACGCGGTCCGCGATCACCAGCCGCAGCTGGCGATCGTCGACGTCCGGATGCCGCCGTCGCAGCGCGACGAGGGGCTGCGCGCCGCGATCGCCATCCGGCGTGCGTACCCCGACGTGGCGATCCTGATCCTGTCCCAGTACGTCGAGGAGCGCTACGCGACCGAGCTGCTGTCCGGCGGTAGTCAGGGCGTCGGCTACCTGCTCAAGGACCGCGTCGCCGACGTGTCGGAGTTCCTGTCGGCTGCCAGCCGCGTTGCCGCCGGCGGTACCGCGATCGATCCCGAGGTGATCGAGCAACTGCTGTCGCGCCGCCAGCGCGAGGACCTGCTCGACGAGCTGACGCCGCGCGAGCGCGAGGTGCTGGGGCTGATGGCCGAGGGCCACACCAATGCCGGCATCGCCGAGCGGCTCGTCGTCACCGACGGCGCGATCGAGAAGCACGTCCGCAGCATCTTCCAGAAGCTCGGTCTGCCGGCAACCGAGGCCCAAAACCGCCGCGTGCTCGCGGTGCTCACCTACCTCGGGGTCTGACGATGGCTGCGCCAACCGACTACCGAACCTCGCGCCCGCTGCGCCGGCTGCTGTTCGCGATCGGCGGCCTGCTGACCTTGGCGATGATCGCCTGGGGGAGCGCGCAGGCGCTCGACCGCTTGTCGATCGAGGAGGAGCACGTCTTCGACAGCTACGCGGGCGTGACGTCGATCGACCTCCGCTACGCACACGGCAACGTCGACCTGATCCCGGCTCGTGGCCGCCGCGTCGAGGTCTCGATCGACTCGCGCCACGGCTTTCTCAGCGGTCACGAGCGCGAGGACGAGTTGCGCGGCGGCCACCTGCGCCTGCGCGGAAGCTGCAACTTCCTGACGTTCGGCACCTGCGAGGAGGACTACCGCGTCGCGGTGCCGCGCGGCGTGTCTGTCGCGGTGCGGACGTCGGGCGGCGAGTCGGTCGCGCGCGGACTGCGCGGCGATCTGGAGCTGCGCTCGAACGCCGGGTCGGTACGCGCGATCGATGTGCGCGGCGGCACGATCGAGCTGCGTTCCCATGCGGGTACGGTCGACGCCGAGCGCGTGCGCGCCGACGACCTCACGCTGGACTCGCGGGCCGGTGGTGTGAACGTAGTCCGGTCCGTCGCCCGTCGCGTGGACGCGAACGCGGCGGCGGGCTCCGTCGACATCGACCTGCTGCGGCCGCCGTTGAACGTCGACGCGGAGTCGCGTGCCGGCAGCGTCACCGTCTTTGTCCCGGACGTCGGCTACTCGGTCGACGCTCAGACGGCGGCCGGCGAGGAGGACGTCCGCGTCCGCCAGCTGCCGAACAGCCGCCGCAAGATCCGCGCCGAGTCGCGCGCCGGCAACGTCAGCGTCTTGCCGCTGTCGCGTATGTCCGCGCCCGCCAGGTCACGGGAGCGGGATCGAGCTCCAACAGAGCGCGCCAGGTCGCGGCGGTGACGACTCCCGTGAAGCCGAGGCCGCGCGTGCGCTTGAACGTCGCCATGGCGCGCCGCGTTGCCAGATCCATCCGTCCGGTGACGCGCAGCTTCGCTCCGGCCGCGAGCAGCAGCTGCTGTGCCTGGACGACGATGTCGCCGCGCGAGAGCGCGGTCAGCAGCGGATAGCCGGGATCGCGCGGGCGAGGTAGCCGCGCCGGTAGCGGCGCCGCGATGTTCGCGAAGTCGCGCGCGGTGGTCTCCTGCCACGACCACCAGCTGACGCCGGTCGCTCCGTAGGCGGTTGCGAGCGATCGGAAGCGCACGACCTGGGCGCGCGACGGCTGCATCCAGGTCTGCCCGAGCGGATAGATCGGCCGCTTGTAGATCCGGTTGTCCATGTAGGTGATCTGGAAGACTGAGTCGACCGACGTCCCGATCGCGCGCCAGTACATCTGCGGCACGTTGAAGTCGGCGTTGCCCGGTCCGAGGAAGACCGAGTAGGGCAGCGTCGAGTGGTAGTGGACGTAGGGGAAGCTGGTCAGCCCGATCGGGTAGGCGGGACCGACCAGCCGGCGCAGCTCGCGCATGTAGAGCTCGGCCTCGCGGTAGCGGCCCTTGTAGTCGCTCTCGGCGTCGATCACCAGGCAGTCGGCGCCGGTCCTGGCGATCCGCGCGCTCAGCCGTGCCTCGGCGATCGGATGGCGGCCGTAGACGAAGTGGTAGCCGCAGACTCTGATCCCGGCTGCGTGCAGCGTGCCCACGAACGACGGGTTGAGCTGGGTCCACTGGGTGCGCTCGTTGCCCGCCTTGAGGATCACCAGCTCGAGCCCGCTGCGCTTGGCGCGCGCGGCGATTCGGGTGGCGCTGCCGCCCTCTGTGCGCGTCGTCAGCCAGATCCACATCGCGTCGCCGTCGAAGGTGGGGACCGAGGGCGACGTGACAGGGGCCTGGGCACCGGCGGAGGCCGGAACTGTCGACAGCAGGCCGATCGCGAAGATCGATGCCGCGAGAGCCAGGGCGCGGCGAGGCACTCGGCGAGTCTGGCAGTCAGGCGCCCAGCGGGCGAGTTTGCAAGCGGTCTTGCAGCCGGTCCATCAGCCGGTGCGCGGCGTGGTTGTCGCCGAGCATCTCCGCACTGAAGCGGCGCACGTCGTGGAGGACCGCGATCGACGCGAGCCGCTCGGCGAGCAGCGTTCCGAGTCCCAGGCCCTGCAACGCGTCGGCGACGACGATCGCCGCCTCGGCGGTGTCGGGGTCGTCGTTCAGCCGGACGTAGCGGGCGACCGCGACCACCATTCCGGGCCAGCGGTCCGACTCGGCGACCAGGGCCACGTGGTCGTGCCCGTCGACCTCGGTCAGGTAGCGCAGCTCGGCCTTGGTGAAGCGGGCCTTCGGGACCAGGAAG
>CAMLNW010000154.1 GCA_946481495.1 uncultured Actinomycetes bacterium | reverse complement strand
TAGGGGGACTCGATGAAGCCGAACGCGTTCACCCGGGCGTAGGTCGACAGGGCGCCGATGAGGCCGATGTTCGGGCCCTCCGGCGTCTCGATCGGGCACATGCGGCCGTAGTGGGTCGGGTGGACGTCGCGAACCTCGATTGGAGCGCGCTCGCGCGTCAGACCGCCGGCGCCGAGCGCCGACAGACGGCGACGGTGCGTGAGGCCCGTCAGCGAGTTCGTCTGGTCCATGAACTGCGACAGCTGCGAGGAGCCGAAGAACTCCTTCTGCGCCGCGACGACCGGGCGGATGTTGATGATCGTCTGTGGCGTGATCGTGTCCGAGTCCTCGGTCGTCAGGCGCTCGCGGACGACGCGCTCCATCCGGTAGAGGCCGATCCGGAAGGCCTCCTGGATCAGCTCGCCGACGGTGCGCAGACGGCGGTTGCCGAAGTGCTCGTACTCGTCGAGGCGCTCCTCGATCGGCTCGCGGCCGTAGGTCTGCGCCTCGGCGGCGAAGTCCTTGATCGGCTCGCCCTCATAGAGGCCGTCCTCGGGGATCCCGAGTGCCTTCGGCAGCGAGACGAGCTCCTTGATCAGCTCGACGATGTCGCGCGGAGTGAGCGTGCGCGTGTCGAGCGACTCGTCGAGGTGCAGGCGCGAGTTGAGCTTGTAGCGACCGACGCGCGTCAGGTCGTAGCGCTTCGGGTCGAAGAAGAGCTGGTTGAGCAGGTTCTTCGCGGCGTCGACGGACGGCGGCTCGCCCGGGCGCTGCTTCTTGAACAGCTCGATCAGCGCGCCCTCCTCGGACTTCGTGACCTCGGTGTCCGCCTCGAGCGTGTTGCGGACGTAGAGCGAGTTGTCGAACAGCGCGAGGATGTCCTCGTCGCTGCCGGTCCAGCTCGGAGCAAGGCCGCTCTCCCGGAGCACCTCGCCCATGGCGCGCAGCAGCACGGTGACCGGCAGCTTGCGCTTGCGGTCGATGCGGACGTAGACGCGGCCCTTCTTGTCGATCTCGAGCTCGAGCCAGGAGCCGCGGGCCGGCATCAGGTTCGCGATGAAGACCTGCTTCTCGCGGTCCTTGGGCTCCATCACGTAGGCGCCCGGCGAGCGGACGAGCTGCGTCACGACCACGCGCTCGGTGCCGTTGATGATGAAGGTGCCGTGCTCGGTCATCCACGGGAAGTCGCCCATAAAGACCGACTGCTCGCGGATCTCACCGGTCTCGCGGTTCTGGAACGCGACCTTGACGGTCAGCGGGCGCGCGTAGGTGAGGTCCTTCTCACGACACTCCGAGATCGAAGCGACGGGATCGTCGAAGTGGATCTCCTCGAAGACGACGGCGAGGTTGCCGGTGTAGTCCTCGATCGGTGAGACGTCGTCGATGGTCTCGCGTAGACCGCCGCTCTCGGTGTCGACCAACCAGTCGAACGAGCTTCGCTGGATGTCGATGAGGTTTGGTAGCTCGAGAACGTTCTCGAGGCGTGAAAAACTGCGGCGCAGGCGGGAGGCATCAACACGTGCCAAGACGGCGGCTCCTTCGAGATTCGGCGGGAGAGCGAGACGGGCGCGAAAAGCGCGACCGTCCAAGATAGCACACTGAAGACCGCCCCCGGAAGGGGCGGTTGCCACGCCCCTTCCGGGGCGCGGACATGGCCATCACGGACCCCGTCCCGAGGCTTCGCGATATGTGGGCGAAGCGCAACTCGAGGGACGGCTACGGCTATAGGCCTTCTGTAAGGGTAGCGCCTTTTAGTCGCCGTGGCGCGTCTTGACCGCCGACTCCAGCTCTTGCTCGGTGAAGCCCGCAACAGCGACCCCGTCCGCCGTCCAGCGGTAGAGGGCGATGCCGAAGATCTGCCGCAGCGCCTGGGCGATCAGCAGCGTGACGACGAGCAGGACCGCGCCGATCAGCACGACGACCGCGCCGAGCGCGATCGCGTCGCCGGACCCGTCGTTGTTCCAGAGGATCAGGCCGAGGACGATCAGTGCGATCGCCGGAAGCGTTCCGAACAGGAAGACACCACCGCCGATCGCGATGTTGCCGGTCACCTGTCCGCGCCAGCGCTCCTTGAAGAGATGGGCCGAGCGTTTGATCGTCGCGATCGGGCCGGTGCCCTCGATCGCGATCACCGGGATCGCGAGGAAGGTGATCAGGCCCCAGGCGGCTCCGCCGAGCGCACCGATCAGCGGACCCGCGAGGCCGCGCTGGCTCTGGAGGATCGAGATCACCGTGCCGACGACGGCCGAGACGAACGCCCAGCCGGCGATCGCTCCGAGATGACTCGACGCGACGGAGACGCCGGTCGAGAGCGTGACCTGCTCGCCCTTGAAGGCGCGGTCGGCGGCGGCCGCGAGGCCGACGCCGAAGAAGGTCGCCGAGAGCGAGGCTAGGTAGATGCCAACCGCGATCAGCAGATAACCGACCGCGGAGGCGTCGGTGTCCAACAGGTAGAAGCCCGGCGCCGCGAAGACGAGAAAAGAGACGATCGCGAGCAGCCCGCCGACCACCGGATAGGCAGTCAGGCCGGGTTGG
Organism: uncultured Actinomycetes bacterium; assembly: GCA_946481495.1. The sequence goes on along the minus strand of CAMLNW010000154.1, from coordinate 4,132 downwards.
CTGCGCAGCAGCCGCCAGCTCTTCTTGGTCAGGTCCCAGCCGGTTCGAAAGCGTTTCATGACGCGATCATCGGCTGGGACCCGGACGGACTTGAACTACTTGAGCTCGGCCTCGCCGCCGGCCTCCTTGAGCTCGGCGACGAGCTTCTCGCCCTCCTCGCGCTCGATGGCCTCCTTGATCGGCTTGGGAGCCTCGTCGACGAGCGCCTTGGCCTCCTTGAGGCCGAGACCGGTCGCGGTACGCACGACCTTGATCACCTGGATCTTCTTCTCGCCGGCGGCGGTCAGGACGACGTCGACCGTGGTCGACTCCTCCTCGGCGGCAGCGCCGTCACCGGCACCCCCACCAGCGGCCGGGGCCGCAGCCGCGACCGCTGCGGCGGAGACGCCGAACGCCTCCTCCAGCGCCTTGATCCGCTCAGACAGCTCGAGCACAGAGATGCCCTTGAGCTCCTCGATCCACTTCTCGGTAGTTGCTGCAGCCATCTCTAGCTCTCCTTGTCCTCGCCCTCAGCGGGCGTGTCGTCTTGATCGGCGGCCTCGGCGGCTGGCGCCTCGGCCTCCTCAGTTGTCTCGGGCCCGTCGGCGGCCGGCTCTGCACTGGCCTCCTCGGCCGGGGCCTCCTCGGCGGCCGGCTCCTCGGCGGGGGCGGCAGCCTCGGGCTCGGGCTCGGGAGCGTCGCCGCTCACGAGGCCCTGCTCGGCGATCTGGCCGAGCTGGACCGCGAGGCCCTGAATCAGTTGGTTGAGCGTCCGCGCCAGGCCACCAATCGGGTAGGCCATGACGCCGACGAGCTGCTGGTTGAGCGTGGCGCGCGACGGCAGCTTCGAGATCGCGAGGATCTCGTCGGCGGTCACGCCGTTGCCGTCCATCGTGCCGCCCTTGAACTCGAGCAGCTCGTGCTCCTTGCGGAACGCCGCGAGCGCCTTGGCGGCGAGCGCGGCGTCACCACGCACGAAGGTGAACGCGGTCGGACCGTCGAGGAACGCCTTGAGGTCCTCGGCGCCGGCCTTGTCGGCGGCACGCTCGGTGAGCGTGTTCTTGACCACGCGCAGGCTCGCGTCGGCCTCGCGCAGGTTGGCGCGTAGCTCAGCCGCCTGCGCAACGGTGATCCCGCGGTAGTCGAGCGCGAAGACCGCCTGCGACTCCTGGATCTGCTCGGCCACCTGATCGATGACCGCTGATTTCTCGTCCCTGTTCATTCCGTTGTCTCCAATGAAAGAGCCCGCTCACAGGCGGGCTCGGGAGGACGGTCGGGACCGGTCTCGCGTGCTCCACCTGCCCCGGACTTCCGGCCGCTCCTGGCGGCCCGCCGAGGGTCTCGGGCAGAAAACTCGTTGCTCAGGCTACAGCAGCCGCGACCTCTCCGGCCTTGTCGGCCGTGGCGCTCGGATCGACGCGGACACCCGGGCCCATCGTCGTCGTCAGCGTGACCGTCTCGAGGTAGCGCCCCTTCGCCGACGCCGGCTTGGAGCGGTTGACCTCGTCGATCAGCGCGGCGAAGTTCTCGACCAGCGCGCTCGCCTCGAAGCTCGCCTTGCCGATCGGCAGATGGACGATCGCGGTGCGGTCGGTGCGGTACTCGACCTTGCCGGCCTTGGCCTCGGTGACCGCCTTGGTGACGTCGTTGGTCACGGTGCCGACCTTCGGGTTCGGCATCTTGCCCGACGGGCCGAGCACGCGGCCGAGCTTGCCGACCACCGGCATCATGTCCGGCGTCGCGATCGCGACGTCGAAGTCGGTGAAGCCCTCCTCGACCTTCTTGGCGAGATCGTCGTCGCCGACGTGATCGGCGCCGGCGTCCTGGGCCTCGCGTGCCTTGTCGCCCTTGGCGAAGACGGCGACGGTCATCTCACGACCGAGTCCGTGCGGCAGCGAGATCGTGCCGCGCAGCTGCTCCTCGGCGTGGCGGACGTTGAGTCCGGTGCGGATGTGAACCTCGACGGTCTCGTCGAGCTTGCCGCTGTCGAAGCTCTTGATCAGCGCGATCGCCTCTGAAGGCGAGTACTCGCGCTCGCGGTCGACCTTGGAGAGGTTGTCGCTGTAGCGCTTGCCGTGCTTGGCCATGGCTATGCCACCTCCACGCCCATCGAGCGCGCCGTGCCCTCGATGATCTTGGTCGCCTGGTCGAGGTCGTTCGCGTTCAGGTCGGGCATCTTCTTCTCGGCGATCTGGCGCGCCTGGTCGCGGGTGATCTTCGCGACCTTCTCGCGATTCGGCTCGCCCGAGCCCTTCGAGATGCCGGCGGCCTGCTTGATCAGGATCGCGGCCGGCGGCGTCTTGGTGATGAAGGTGAACGAGCGGTCCTCGTAGACCGTGATCTCGACCGGCACGATGTCGCCGCGCTGCGACTCGGTGGCCGCGTTGTAGGCCTTGCAGAACTCCATGATGTTGACGCCGTGCTGGCCCAGCGCGGGACCGACCGGCGGCGCCGGGTTGGCGTTGCCGCCAGGGACCTGCAGCTTGATGAGTGTCAGGACTTTCTTGGCCATCTCAGATCTTCTTCACTTGGTCGAAACCGACCTCGACGGGGGTCTCGCGTCCAAAGATGGATACCAGCACCTTGAGCTTGGCGGCATCGTCGTTGATCTCGGAGATCTCTCCGGAGAAGTCCGAGAGCGGTCCCGAGACCACCTTGACGGACTCGCCGACGGTGAACTGGGCGCGCGTGCGCGGACGCTCCGCGGTCTCGCGGTTGAGCAGCCTGTCGACCTCCGGCTGGCTCAGCGGAACCGGCTTCTGCGATGGCCCGACGAAGCCCGTGACGCCCGGGGTGTTCTTGACGAGGCCCCAGGAATCGTCGGTCAGGTTCATGTTGATGAGCAGGTAGCCGGGCATCGTCCGCTGCTCCTTCTCGACCTTCTTGCCGTCCTTCATCTCCTGCACCTGCTCGGTGGGGATGACGACCTGGCGCACGGAGACCTGCTGGCCAAGCGACTGAACCCGGTGCTCGAGGTTCTGCTTGACCTTCTTCTCGTGGCCTGAATAGGTGTTGACGGCGTACCAGCGGAACATGACTTTGCTCAGATTGCTTTCTGGAGGGGCCCCACTGAGGGGCTAGAGGATGGCTTGGATTACTCGTGAGGCGACCGCGTCGAGCAGGCCCAGATAGCCGCCAGCGATCAACACGAAACCGAGGACAACGCCCGTCAGCGTGGTGAGCGCCTGACGGTCGGGCCACTGCACACGCTGCAGCTCCGCCCATACGGCGACGAGGAACTGTACGAGACGCGGCCGGTCCTTGTGCTCTCCCACCGGTTTGCGGCGTGACTTGCCGTCGGCGGCGAGGTCCTCCTCGGGGATGTCCTGAGTCGGATCGAAGTGGTGTGGATCGTGCTCGGCGTCGAGGTCCTGCTCGAAGTCGAGCACCTCGGCGGAGCTGCCGACATCCTGCGGCGGGGCGCCGGCACGAAGACGCTCGGACTCGCTCAGCGGCGGCGGCGTGGGCGACTCGGCGTCGGCGGCAACGATCCCCTCGCGCTCGAGCTCGTCGAGGACGTCGTCGGCGATCGGGTCGCCGCCGTGGCGGCGGGTCGGGCCGGGACGCGACGCGTTCGGGTCAGCGTCCTGACGCTTCTTCGCCGCGCCATCGCCGCCCTGCTGAGCCTTGCGGCGCGCCTGACGCTCCTTGGCGCGCTGACGGTTCCGAGCCACGCGGGCTTCCCTCCTACTTCACGCGCGTGAGCGCAAGGGCGCTCAGCGCGTCTCCTTGTGCGGCGTGTGCTTGCCGCACCAGCGGCAGTACTTGCGCAGCTCGATCCGATCCGGACTGTTGCGCTTGGACTTCTGTGACTGGTAGTTGCGCCGCTTGCACTCCTGGCACTCCAGGGTTACGGCGATCCTTACGTCTCCACGGGCCATAGCCACCCAAGATAGCGTGGCGCGGCTCCATCCGCCGGGCGACTACAGTCGGGGCATGGAGCTCGACGTCCGGATGTTGCACGGCAAGCGGGTTGCGTTCCGGCGCATGGGCACCGGGCCGGCGCTTGTCCTGATCCACGGGATCACCAACAGCAGCCAGAGCTGGGAGCCCGCGATGCGGCTGCTGGCGCGCGATTTCGACGTCATCGCCTTTTCGGTCTCGTTCGAATGGGACTACACGAACATCTTGACGATGCTGCGGCTGTCGGGCG
>CAMLNW010000153.1 GCA_946481495.1 uncultured Actinomycetes bacterium | reverse complement strand
GGCGCCGAGGATCTGGCCCAGAACGCGCCCGCCTACGCGAAGGACGTGACGAAGTTCGTCAACGAGAACGAGCGGCTGCAAGAGCTCAACGACGATTACGACATCACCGCCAAGCTGCAGGAGGAGGCCGCGAAGCTGCCGGAGAAGCTGGGCGACGCCGCGGGCATCCTCAGCGACGTCGGGCTGGGGATCGTCAACTCGATCTTCGCCGTCGTGACGATCCTGATCCTGACCGCCTTCATGCTCGGCGGCGGCAGACGCTGGATCATGCTCTGGCTGCGCTTTGCCCCCGAGGACCGCGCCGAACGGATCGAGCGTGTCGTCGACCGCTCGGCGCGCGCGGTCGGCAACTACGTCGCCGGGGCGCTCGCGCAGGCGCTGCTGGCGGCGGTGACCTCGTTCATCGTCCTGAAGATCCTCGGCATCCCGTTCGCGGCGCCGCTGGCGCTGATCGTTTTCTTCTTCGACCTGATCCCGATGGTCGGCGCGACGATCGGAGCGGTCATCGTCGGCGTCGTCACGCTGTTCGGCGACTTTCCCGCCGACACGATCATCTGGGTCGTCTGGTCGATCGTCTACCAGCAGGTCGAGAACAACCTCGTCCAGCCGCAGATCCAGAGGCGGGCCGTCGACATCAACCCGTTCCTGGTGATCGTCTCGGTGCTGTTCGGCGGCACGCTGCTCGGCGTGCTCGGTGCGTTGATGGCGGTGCCGGTCGCGGCGACGATCCAGATCGCGCTGCGCGAGTGGGCCGACCTGCAGGGCATCCACGCCCGCGACGACGAGGAGCCGACGGAGCCTCCGCCCGGACCGCCGTTCGAGCCGCCTCCGGCGGCGCCCGCCTAGCGGCTAGCGGCGGCGACGGAAGAGGCTGACGGCAGCGGCGATGCCGCCGCCGACGACGAAGCCGGTGACGGCCGCCGTCGTGAGGGCCGCGCCGCGATTCTGCGACAGCTGGCGACGCCAATCGGCGATCTCCGTCACCTTCGAGCGCAGGTCGTTGACCGAGAACGCCAGCTCGCGGCGCGTCTCCTCGATCGAGGCGCGGATCTGCTCTGGAGAGCGGTTGGCGGGGACGCTCGAAGTCATGGCTTGGGGGTCTCCTGTGCGGTCTTGGCCTCTATCTCCTGCGGGGTGTGGGCCTCCAGCGTCTCGCGCGTGATCTTCGCCTGCTCGATCGCCATGTCGGGCGTCGGCGGGCCGGCCTTGAGCCACTTCGCGGCGAGCAGCCCGGCGACGATCCCGAAGATCACGAGGATCAGCGTGACGATGCCGAAGCCGGCCCAGATGTCGAGGTCGAAGGCGTCGACCAGGAACCAGGCGAGCGTCTGGAGGAACATCACCAGCGCGAAGACCAGGAAGATGCCGGCGGCGACGCCGATCCCGGCGCCACGGCCCATCGTCTTGGCCTTCGAGACGATCTCTGCCTTGGCGAGCTCGATCTCCTCACGGACCAGCAGCGACCCCTTCTCGGAGACCTCCGAGACGATGTCGCCGAGGCTCTTGTCGGTTCCGTTGGGGCTGGGCATGCTCAGCGGCCTACCCGCTTGAGCAGCTGTGCAAGCACGAGCCCGCCGGCGAACGCCGCACCGACGAACAGCTCGGGCCGGGTGGCGAAGGCGTCCTTGTCGTCCGCGACTTGCGCCTGCGCGGGTGACGGGCCCGCTCCAACAGGGGGCATCTCCTGGGTGGTCCCCGGGGCGCCGGTTCCCTGAGCGGAGGACTCCATCAGGCGTCCGGCGGATCCTCGTCGAAGACGCGCACCCAGATGAGTGCGGCGATTCGGTGGGCGACGATCGTTGACAGCGCGCTGACGCCGGCGAGCACTCCGCTCCACATCAGCCGCTTGACGAGTTCGTTCTGCATCGTCTGGCGATTCAACCAGATACCGCGGGCGTACTCGGCGACGGCGAGACCTCGAGTCCGCCGCAGATCGCCTCGACGACGAGCGTCTTGGCGCGCTCGAACTCCTCCTCGGTCTGCGGCAGCAGGTCGAAGATCCAGCCCGAGAGCAGCTGCTCGATCGCGCCGTAGAAGCACATCGCTGCGAACTGGGCCGAGATGTCCTGCTTGAAGGTCCCGTCCTGGCGGGCCGACTCGACGATCTGGGCGATCTTCGCATAGGCCTCGCGGATCTTCTCGAGGTGCAGCCGGCCGAACGAGTTTGCGGCGCGCGTCACCTCGACGATGATCACCTTCATCAGGTCGGGCTCGTGGCGGTAGGAGTCGATGATGAACCCGGCCACCTGGTGCAGCTTCTCGCGCGGCGCCAGCTCGTCGCGGCCGTCGATCTCGCCGATCGCGTCGAGCATGATCTGCCAGCGCTCGAGGAAGAGCTCGTTGAGCATCTCCTCCTTCGAGTCGAAGTAGTGGTAGACCAGGCCGTAGGCGACGCCTGCCTCGTCGGCGACGTCGGAGACGCGGCAGTGGTGGAAGCCCTGCTGGGCGAAGACGGTGATCGCCGCGTCGAGGATCAGGCGGCGCTTGTCGACGGCGCCGGAACGTGAGGTAGCAGCCATTAGGCGTTGCCCTCCCCCGGCCAGCGGTAGGCCGCCGGGACGCGGTTGGCGAGGCTCGGCAGCGTCGCGCGGACCTCGTCCTGGCGCACAAGGTCGATGTCGGCCGCGACGAAGCACTCCGCGTCGTCGGCGCGCGCGAGCACGTCGCCCCACGGGTCGACGATCTGCGAGCCGCCGTAGCTCTCCATGCCGCCGGGGTGAACGCCGATCTGGTCGGCGGCGACCACGAACGCCTGGTTCTCGATCGCCCGCGCCCGCACCAGCGTGTCCCAGTGCGCAGCGCCGGTGACGGCTGTGAACGCGGACGGCACGCTGAGCACGCGCGCCCCGCGCACGGCAAGGATGCGGAACAGCTCCGGGAAGCGCAGGTCGTAACAGACGGTCAGGCCGAGGCTGACGCCGTCGGCGGCCTCGCTGACGACGATCTCGTCGCCGGCCTGCTCGGACTCCGACTCGCGATACTCGCGCCCACCGACGGTGACGTCGAACATGTGGATCTTGCGGTAGAGCGCGCGATCGCGGCCGTCGGGACCGATGTGGACCGACGTGTTGGAGAGCTTGTCGTGACCTTCGCGGCGCTCGGCGATCGAGCCGGCGACGAGGTCGATCTCCAGCTCATGCGCGAGCGCGCGCGCCCAGGCGAGCGTCGGACCGTCGAGCGGCTCGGAGCCGGAGACGAGGTCCTCGTGGGTACCGATGACGTTGAACTTCTCCGGCAGCACGACGAGCGTCGAGCCGTCGGCCGCGGCGGCGCGCACCAGCCGCTCGGCGGTCGCCAGGTTGCGCTGCTTGTCCGCAGTGGAGTTCATCTGAATGGCCGCGGCTCGCACCGACACTCCCTGAGCCAGATTGACTCGTCAGTCAACGAGCATAACGCCGCAAGCGGCACTCACGCCAGCGGACTAGAGAGTCCGCGCTCGCGAACGACCAGCTCGAGACCGCCGCGCGGGCTCAGGGTCGGCATCTGGCGGACGGTCATCGTGCGGCCCGGTTGCAGCTCCAACCGCACGCGCTGCAGCAGCAACGTCGCGATCGCGCGGATCTCCATCTGCCCGAAGCGCATGCCGATGCAGGTGCGCGAGCCGCCGCCGAACGGGACGTAGGCGCCCTTCGGCAGCGCCGCCTTGCGCTCTGGCGTGAAGCGCTCGGAGACGAACGCCTCGGGATCGGGAAAGACCTCCGGCAGCCGATGACTCGCCCACGAGCAGTAGTTGACGTATGAGTTCGCCGGTACGTGGACGCCGGCGATCTCGCACGATTCGACCGAGCGGCGCGGGCCGATCCAGGCGGGCGGGTAGAGCCGCAGCGTCTCGTCGAGCGCCATCTCGAGCCGCGGCAGGCCGCCGGCGAGCTGCTCGAGCTCGGGCGGCACTCCACCCGGTAGGAGCTCGTCCTGCTCGGCGTAGAGCGCCGCTAGCTCATGCGGGTTGCGCGCGAGCTCGTAGAGCAGGAACGAGACGGTCGAGGTGGTGGTGTCGTGGCCGGCGAACAGCAGCGTGATCGCCTGGTCGCGGACCTCGCGGTCGGACAGCTTGGAGCCGTTCTCGTCGGTCGCCGCGAGCAACATGCCGAGGATGTCGCCGCCATCGCTGTCGGCGGCCGCCGCCCGCCGGCGCCGGATCTCGGCGTAGACGATGCGGTCGAGCTCCGCGCGGGCGGTCATCATCCGGGCCCACGGCGAGCCCGGTCCGCGCAGCACTCGCAGCGCGAAGTCAGTACCGAAGAAGGACAGCGCGCGCTCGAACTCGATCGCCGCGCGCGCCCCGGTGTCGCCGTCGTCGGGGTCGAGACCGAGCAGCGCCCGCATCGCGATCCGCATCGCCAGATTGCGCGCCCAGTGGTAGACGTCGACGACGTCGCCCGGCTGCCAGCCGGCAAGCGCCGCCTCGGTCTCGGCAACCATCGTCGCGGCGCTCGCCGCGATCCGCTCGCGATGGAAGGCGGGCAGCATGATCCGCCGCGCGCGGCGGTGGTAGCCGCCGTCGATCGTCAGCAGGCCGTCGCCGAGCAACGGGATCAGGTCGCCGAAACCGCCCTCGCGCCAGAGAAAGTTGCGCGCGTCGGAGACCAGCATCTGGTGGTTGGCCTCCGGCCCCAGCGCCCAGAGCTGGCGGCTGTGCAGGATCCGCGTCGAGAACACCGGCCCGTGACGCTCGTAGCAGTCGAGCAGGATCGGCAACGGATCGCGCACCATCTGCATCGTCCGGCGCACGTCGAAGTTCGACGGCCCCGGCGGAAATGGACCGTCCGCGCGCAACTCGTCGCGCCCGTCACGCACCATCTTCAGCAGCCCGCTCCTACCGACCGGCGCCGGCCGCTCGACCGGCTGCGAGACGGGCCTGTCCTTCTGCGGGGCGGTCGCAGCCTCCATCGACCGCAGCATAGCTCGGAGCGAGCCCCAGGCTGGCCAGCCAGCCAACAGCGATTAGGGTGGTCCGATGCCATCGCCGTTACCGCTGCGCGGTCCCGAGGTCCGAGAGCTCGATCTGCCCCTCCCCCCAGGCCGTCTCCCGGCCTGGCGCGGCGGTCGCCCGTTGAAGCGCTGGCGCTATATCGGCGTCTACACGCCGGAGCTGATGCTGTGCGTCGGCGACGCGAAGATCGGGCCGGTTCCGCAGCGCTGGTGGGCTGTCGCGCTGCCGAGTGGCGCGCTGCGCGAGCGGACGACCTTCGGCGCGGGCGGCATCGCGATCGAGGGCTCAACGGTGCACGTCGCTGCAAAGGGCGTGCGGATCGAGCTCCGGCTCGAGGAGTCGCCCGACATGGAGATCGTCTCGCCCGTCAATGAGCGCGGCGCCTACATCTGGACGCGCAAGCAGGCGTGCGTGCCGGTGAGCGGGAGCGTCGAGATCGAAGGCGAGCGCCATGCGATCGACGGCGACGCCGCCTTCATCGACGACTCGGCCGGCTACCACCCCCGCCACACCGCGTGGAAGTGGTCGGCCGGCGTAGGCACGACCGCGGACGACCGCCGCGTCGGCTGGAACCTCATCGACGGCATCCACGACGACCCGTTCGCGAGCGAGCGCACGCTATGGATCGACGGAGAGATCCATGCCGTAGCGCCGGTCACGTTCGCCAAGGACCTGTCGGAGATCGCGTCCGCGCCAGGCTCAGGCGCTCAGGGCGGCGGCCGCCTCGACCTGCGCTTTGACGAGTGGTCGCGCCGCGAGCACTCGACCAACGCCCTGATCATGAGCTCCTCCTACAGCCAGCCGTTCGGGACGTTCAGCGGCCAACTCGCGGACGGGCTCCAGCTCGCCGAGGGCTTCGGCGTCATGGAGTCCCACGACGTCCGCTGGTAGGCGTCAGCTCGTGCGCTGCTCGCGGTGGCGGCGGAGCTCCTCGACGAGGAGCTTGGAGTGCATGGCGGCGATCAGGTCGCGCAGGGGCTCGGAGCCGGCCTCGAGCAGCTCGACGATGCGGTCGGGCTCGACGTCGCCGGCGAGGCGCTCGAGGACGACCTCGACCTCCTCTTTGACGAGGCTCTCGAGGGCGCTCTTGTAGCGCAGGGTGTCGTAGACGGTGAAGCCGATCTCGGTGTCGTAGCCGCCGGCGCGGAAGCGGCTGATCGCCTCGAGCATGCGCGCGTCGAGCTCGCCATAGCCGCGACTGCTCGGGGTCAGGACGCCGATCTCCTCGAGCCGGTCGAGCGCCTCGCGCGGAATGCCGTAGCGGCGCTCGGCCTCGGCGCGCGAGGTGCGGCTGCTCTCGCGCCGCTGGGCGCTCTCGAGGATCTTGTCCTCGACCTCGACCAGCGCGCGGGCGCGATCGGGGTCGTCGGCGAGCACGCGCGCGATCGCCTTCAGCGGCATGAAGCGCTCCTCCTGGAGCTGCTTGATCAGCCTGATGCGGTCGACGAACGCGGGCGGGTAGTAGGCCATGTTGCGCGAGGTCTTGACCGGGTCTGGCAGCAACCCCTCGCGCAGGTAGTGCTTGATCGTGCCCGCACTGACGCCGCTCGCCTCGGCGAGCTCGCTCATCTTGAGCAGTCCCTCGGCGCCGTTGGCTGTCGGCTCGCCGCTCATGGCAGGAACGAGCCCGTGACGTCGGCGGCGCGACCGGCTACGGCGCCCGCCTGCTCCAACGCAGTGATCTCGTCGCCGGAGTAACCGAGCGCCGACAGGACCTCATGGGTGTGCTCGCCGAGCGCGGGGCCG
>CAMLNW010000152.1 GCA_946481495.1 uncultured Actinomycetes bacterium | reverse complement strand
CTCTGGTGAGCAGCGTCGACGACATGGTCCTCGTGCAGGGCATGGCCCACACGCGGACCGCGCTGCGCGAGTGGAACGAGGAGCCCGGGCGGGTGCTCTGGCCGTGGGTCGCGCTGAGCTTCCTGGTGGCGTGCGGGCTGCTGTTCGCCGTCTATCTCGTGGCGAAGGCAGCGACGCCCCAGCCGGCGATCCTGAACTTCGCCGGTCTCACCCACCCGCCCGACCTCGAGGACTACCTGCACATCCTCTACCGCAACGGACTCGTGCTCGCGCTGCACGCGATGGCCTGCGTCGCGGGCTTCATCGCCGGGAGCTCACTACCGCTGTCGGCGGCGAATCGCAGTGGCCTCGACCGCTGGGTCCACGAGAAGGCGGGGCCGTTGGCGATCGGCTTCGTCCTCTGCGCGACGATCTTCTCGCTCTGCACCCAGGCCTACGGCATCGGCCTGCTGGCGGCCGATGTGTCAGGGCTGCTGCAAATCGGTCCGGGCACGCTGATCGTGGGCCTGCTGCCTCACGCCCTCCCAGAGCTGACGGCGCTGTTCCTGCCGCTCGCCGCCTGGATGATCGCCAGCCGCCAGGGCCGCTGGGAGGACCTGCTCGCCGCCACGTTCGTCACCGTCGCGATCGCGGTGCCGGTGCTGTTGGCCTCAGCCGCAGTAGAGCTCTGGGTATCGCCGGAGCTGCTGCGAGGGCTGGCCGGGATGTCCTGACAGGACGACGGCCCCGCCGGAGCGGGGCCGTCGCTTGCTGCATCCCTGTCAGGAGGGCAGGTCTTGCTGAACTACTTGCTGCACTTCTGGGTCGTGGTGATGTTCTTCTTGCTGCCGTCGTCGTAGTTGAAGTTCGACTTGATCGTGAACTTCTTCGACTTGCCGCACTTCGGCGTGGTGATGAAGGACTTCAGCTTCTTGCCCTTGCCCTTGGTCACCTTCTTGATGTCCACCGAGAAGTCGGTCAGGACGATCTTGTTGCCGCCCGGGATGACCGGGAGGTCCCGCTCGACGTTGACGTTGAGCGCGCCCTTCTTGCTGAGCGTCGCCTTGAGGATCGCGGTCGTCGGCAGGGTCGTTCCCTTGACGACGAGGTACAGGCCGCCGCTCACCGTGTAGGCGCTGACCTTCTGTCCCAAGTTCGGCACAACGGTCTTCTGGCCGGTCGCGGTGTTCGTACCGACGAGGTTGGCCTTCGCCGTGCCAGACCCGATCTTCGTGTTGCCGGGGCAACTCTCCGCCTGGTCCTGAGGCAGCTTGCAGAGCTTCGCCGCCTTGTAGTTGATCGCCGAGCCGGAGAACGTGATCTTCAGCGTCTTGACACCCGGCTGGGCACCAGGCGGGTTGGCGCCCGGATCGGTCGCGCTCAGATCGATCGACAGCCCCGCGGGCTTCTGGGCCTTCTTGGTCGTGTACTTGGCCTTGACGGTCTGCTTGAACTGAGGGCTGGCCACCGCGACTGCGGAAAACACCAGCGCCAGGGCGCCCACCACGACGCCGATGAGGTGCACTTTGCGCACTTGTCCTCCTGGGGATTCGGGGGATTTCAGCGAGGCTGCTTGACCTCACTGTACAAGTGACACAACGCTTCTGACAAGGAATGGTTTCGGAGGCCGACCGGATGTTTATACACACCGTCTAATGGGTACGCCTATGTTCCACCGGCCGGGTGCGGGCGGCGCTGGCCGGCGGAAAAAATCCGAGTCCGGCATGCTTCTGCGCCAATGCGAGCCCCCGAGGGATCCGACATCCGCGCGCCCGAGTTCCCACCGAAGATGGAGTGGCTGAACGTCGCCTTCCTGCGGATGGCCAAGTTGGTTCGCCACGAGGCGACGCTGATCGAGTTCTTCGACTTCGCCCGGATCAACTCGCACCGCACCCTCCCCTACCTGCGCGAATGGCATGCGCGCTACGGCGACAAGGGACTGCGCGTGATCGGCATCCACTGTCCCGGCTACTCGTTCGGGACCGACCGCGAGACCGTTGAGCACGCCGTCGAGCAGATGGGCATCGAGTACGCGGTGCTGCTCGATCCCGGCTTCGAGGTCTGGCGCGAGTACGCCAACAAGGGTTGGCCGGGCCGCTACCTGTTCGACGTCGAGGGCAAGCTGCGCTCGATTCACTATGGCGAGGGCGACTACCTCGACTGCGAGCGGGCGATCCAAGAGGTGCTGCTCGAGATCAACGGCTCGCTCGACCTGCCTGAGCCGATGGCGCCGGTTCGGTCCGAGGACGCCGAGGACGTGCTGCTCGAGGCCCAGACCGCCGACATCGCGCTGCCCGCGGGTCGCGACCGGCTCGTGCTCGACGGCAATTGGAGCGAAGGCGAGGACTATTTCGAGGCGATGGCGTCCGGAGCTACCGCACGGCCGCAGTCGTTCAGCGCCGGCGCCGCCTACGCGGTGCTTGCCGGCACGGGGGTCGAAGAGCCCGGCCTGCACGAGGGCGACGGGCTCGTCACAGCGGCAGAGGCCGGATTGCGCCTCTACGGCTATCAGTTCACTCCCAAGACGTAGGCTTACACCCATGCACTTCGTCATCGATGGCATGAATGTCATCGGGACCAGACCTGACGGTTGGTGGAGGGACCGCGACGCCGCGATGGCGAAGCTGGTCGACGAGCTCGAGCGCTTCTCGGCCGCGAGCGGCGACGACGTGACCGTCGTCTTCGAAAGAGCTCCGCAGCCGCCACTGCGGTCGACCGTTATCGCGATCGAGCACGCGCCGAGGCCGAAGGCCGACGCCGCCGACTACAAGATCCTCGAGCTGGTCAAGGCTCATCCCTCCCCCGCGACGCTCCACGTCGTCACCTCGGACCACTGGCTCGCCGACGCCGCCCGCGACGCCGGGGCGATCGTCGAGCCGTCCGAGGGCTTCAGGACGCGGCTCGACGACTAGCCGGCAGCGCGCTTGCGCTGCGCTGCCTTGCGCTTCTTCGCCTGCGCCTGCAGCCGCTTCAACTTCTTGCACGGCGTGGCCATCCGCACCCGTTTCTGGGCGGCCCGCTTGCTGTTGTGTCCGGTCAGGCCGTTGACCGCCACCTGACGCCGGCTACAGATCCTGGGCCGGCCGGTCGCGGCGAGGATGCCGCGCTTGCCGCCGCGGATGTTCATGTTGAACTGGGTCACCGGAGCGTCGGGAACGCTCGGGAAGGTGGTTACGAGCTTGCCGCTCTCGACGCTGGTCACACCGCGCACGTTGATGCGGATCTCGCCGTTGAGCTTGGCGAGCAGGCTCGGCAACGTCCTGATCGTATTGCCCGTCGTCGGATCGATCCGGATCCCCTGAACCAGGTAGACAGGCCCGGCGAGCTTGCGGTTGAGCACCGGCGAGGTGGCAGTCGCCCAGCCGATTCGCGTCCGGCGCGGGCAGTCGGCACGCTTGCCGGCCTCGAAGCCGCACACCACCTGGGAGTTGCGCGGGTCGAGCGCCAAGCTCTTCGGCAGCTTGACGACCGCGCTAGCGATGTTCGCCTGGCTGCTGGGCTGACTGACCCGTGCCTTCAGGCCCGGGTGCTTGCCCTGCTTGAGCTGACGCACGCCGGTCAGCTGCATCCGCATCCGGGGGCTGAAGCCGAGCCGCGCGCAGTTGTCGAACTGGAGGCCGGCAGCCCGGTCGGCGGCGGTCCCGCCGAACGAGTGCATCCGCGCGCCAACGCTCTTGCCGCCACACGCCGTCGGGTTGTAGGCAAAGCCCGGTCTGTCAAGCGTCACCTGAGCGTTGCGCAGGCGAATCGGAACGCCCTCGAGAATCCTCGGCAGGGGATCGCTAACCGCGGTCAGGCTGGCGTCCTCGGGATCGACGAACAGCGCCTGGCGGACGACCACCGTGCCGAGGTCGTAGGGGCCGGCGATCGCCCGGATCACCGCAACCATCCCGAACGACGCGCCCTTGTAGCGGCCAGTGAAGTAGACAGGGCCGCTGAGCCTGTAGGGCTCGCTGCCTGCGCCGGCAAGCGTCGTGACGGTGCCGATCCGGCTCGCGGCGGGACAAGCGCCGGCGTTCGCTGCCGCGTCGGTGCACTGCTCGACGCCCTTGATCTTCGCGGCGAGGCCCGGGGGCGTGTCAACGCGAACGCCCGACAGGAACTGGTTGCCGTCATCGCGCCCGATCTGCGCGGTGAACGGTGTGAAGGCGCCGCTCGCCGACGCTGCGGTCGCGGCTGCGAACGAGGGCTGGAATAGCGGAACCGGGCAGGCCGGCGTCGCAGCGGGCGAGCTGGTGGCCGTCACCGGCGCCGTCCCGGACCACGGCGCGACAGTGGTGCTTGCCGGCTGCAGACCACACTCGAGCGGCATCGCCAGCGGCGCCCGCGGACCGTCACGGAAGTCGACCGTCAGGTCCTCGAACGGCAGTTGGGGGTTGTCCTTGAAGATCGCGGTCAGCTGACCGGTGCTCGAATCTGGCTGGACCGAGCCCTTGAGCCGGATCGAGACCTTGCGGCCCTCGATCGTCACGAACAGTCGGTACTGGTCGTTGTCGAGTGGCTGACCGATGTAGGCCGATCCGGTCAGCTCCGGGATCGAGTTGGGTGGATCGCTCGCGGCCGGCGGCAACAGCGGCGATACGACGCTGACGTCGCCGATCCGCGACGCGGCCGGACAGGCCTCGCCACCGGGCTGGCCGACATTGGCGGCGAGTTGCGCGTCGGTGCACGCCTCGAGTCCGTTGGCGACCGAGGGGTTGATCGTCATCCCGGGCGGCAGCGTCACGGATATGTCCTTCGCGTGCGACTCGGCGAACTTGCTCTTGTCGGCAAGCCCCTCGCTGGCCATCGTCAGCTTCACCTCGGGACCGGTCGGCGTGTCGGGCTGGTCAACGTCCGGCGTGACGTTGATCCCCGGCGCCAGTGTGAGCTGCTGGCACTCCTGGGCGCCGTTGAGCAGCGCGCTGTTGTCACGATCGACAATCGTCGGCGTCTGGTCGGTGCGCGCGTCGGTCAGGATCGCGCCGCCGGGCTGAGGCTGCGAGAACACGGTCAGCTTGCCGACGAGTGGCTGGTTGGTGCACTCGGTCGGATTCGAGAGGAACGGGAGCGCAGGGTCGGGCACCGCGCCGGGAGTCGGAAGCGGCGTGCAGAACTCGGTGCTGCCGAGGACGGGCAGCGACAGCGCCACGCAGCTTGCGCCGCGGCCGGGCTGGCCTGGC
The DNA here is from genome assembly GCA_946481495.1 of uncultured Actinomycetes bacterium. The sequence goes on along the minus strand of CAMLNW010000152.1, from coordinate 1,667 downwards.
ACCTGTGGATTGTGGGCGGGATCTCCGGGCGCCCCCCAGAAGGTGAGGTTGGTACGCAGCACACCCGGTGAGGTCGCCGTGCCGGCGTAGGCCGGCAGGTGCTCGATCGTGAAGTAGAGGCCGTAGTCGAACGGACCGAAGTCGCTCGGCTCGTCGCGGACCCCGCCGACGATGTGCACCGGGTGGAGGTTTAGCAGCGCCGCCGCCAGCGCCGACAGCGGCGCGACGTTGGCGAGCGCCTCGCCGGCCTCAGCTGGGTCGAAGGCGAAACGCGCGACGACGTCCTCCTGCGGCCCGACCTCGGGATTGGAGAGCGGGGTCATGTTGTAGAGCGGGATCCGCAGCGTGATGTCGCCGGTCAGCGGCGCCAGGGCGCCGATGTAGAGCTTCAGCTCCTCGGTGCCGATCTGCGTCGAGACGGGACAGCTGTGGGCGTTGAGCTGGGCGTCGGTGCAACGATCGAACTGGCGCGGGTTCGGCATCAGGCCACGTGGGATGTCGACGCGCAGGTTGTCGACATTGCCGCCCGCCGGCGGACCGGTGGCTCCGCCGGTGCGGTTGAACTGGAAGTCCGTCACGCCGATGAACGGGTGCCCTCCGGCGAGCTCGTAGATGCCAATGCCTCCCGTGCTCGGGTCGGGATAGGCGTCGGTGATGCGACCGCCCGGGGTACCGGTGTTGGTGTAGGCGTCGGTGTCGTTGACGATCCAGTCGCCGTTGGCATCGCGAGCGTCGTTCGCGAACACCATTCCGGTGAAGTCCTCGATGCCGAACTGCTGTGCCTGTGCTGCCGGCACGAGAGCCAGAAATGCAATTGCCATCAGCGTCGTGACGCCAGCCTTGGACCGCATCGGGCTCCTCCCGTCGACTGCATTCCTCGCCTGGCCAGGTGATCCCCCGGGGCGGGAGTTCTCACACCTTGGCCGGCTAGCCAAGCCGTACGGAGCGCTTGCGCGTAGCAGTGGCGAACACGCCGCCGCCTGGGTAGGTCACGCGCAACTTTGCCCGCTTTGCACCGGTGCAGCGTGTGAGCTTCAGCGACACCCGCCAGCGCGTTGGAGAGACGCGTCGTGCGCGTGACTTCACCCGTGCCTTGCCGCAACGCAGAACCGCGCGCGGCCGCAGGCGAGCAGCCTTGGCAAGCTTTCCGCGGACGACCAGGCGGTCGTCACTCAACCTGACGCGCTTGATCTTCAACCCCGGCCGTTTGCAGGGCTTCGGCATCGTCACCGGGAAGGCGGCCTGCTTGCCGTTTTGACCGGTGAACGTTGCCTGGGCGATCTCGCGTCCGCGTCGCCCGCAGAGGCCCTTGCGCGCGGCCACCGCGAGCACTCCGCCCTTGCCACCTTTCAGCTTGAGATCGAAGCGAGTGACGGGTGCGTCGGGCACACGCTCGAAGGTGCTGACGAGCCGCTTGTTCTCGACCGCTGTCGTCCCGCGCACGTTGACCCGTAGCTCGCCGTTGAGTTTGACGAGCAGGCTCGGCAACGTCCTGATCCGGTTGCCGGTCGTCGGATCGAACCGGATTCCCTGGACGAAGTAGACCGGCCCCGTTAGCGGCTTGTCGAGCGCGGGCGAGACCGCGGATGCCGTACCGATCTGGGACTTCGCGGGACAGTCGGCACGCAGACCGGCCTCGAAGCCGCAGATCTCCTGGGCGTTGTTCG
>CAMLNW010000151.1 GCA_946481495.1 uncultured Actinomycetes bacterium | reverse complement strand
GACCGACCGGGACCGACAGCGCGAACGCCTCCCACGGCAGCTCCTCGGCCTGGACGTAGTAGCTGCCGACGACCGCGACGACACCGAAGAAGAGGAAGACGAACAGCTCGCCGAGGCCCTCGTAGCCGTACGGCTTCGGTCCGCCGGTGTAGAGCACGCCGGCAGCGATCGACGCCACGCCGACGAGGATCAGCTCCGGCCCGGTGATCGCGGCCAGATAGAGCCCCGCCAGCACCGCGATGCCGAACGCGACGTAGGTTCCGATCAGCACCCGCCGCGGCGGCATCAGCCCGCCAGCCGTCACTCGCACTGGCCCCAGCCGGTCCTCGGTGTCGGCGCCGCGCCGCGCGTCGGAGTAGTCGTTCGAGAGGTTCGTCCCGATCTGGATGAAGATGCTCCCGATCAAGGCGGCGAGGAAGGCAAGCGGCTTGAACTGGTCGTAGTCGATCGCCAGCGCCGTGCCGACCAGCACCGGAGCGACTGCTGCCGGCAGCGTGCGCGGTCGTGCGGCCAGCGCCCACAAGCGCAGCGCGCCGCCCGCGGCGTGGGGTGCGTCGGCGACCGGGCTCACGGCCGGCGCGGGAACTTGCCGAAGTCCGGCGTCCGCTTCTCGCGGTAGGCGTCGCGGCCCTCGGCCGCCTCCTCGCTGCCGTAGAAGAGGAGATTGGCGTCGTGGGCGAGCTGCTGGATTCCGGTCATCCCGTCCTCCGACGCGTTGAAGCTCGCCTTCAGCAGCCGCAGCGAGAACGGCGACAGCTCGAGCATCTCGCGACACCACTGGACCGTCTCGACCTCGAGCTGCTCGAGTGGGACGACCGTGTTGACCAGCCCCATCTCCAACGCCTCCTGGGCGCCGTACTGGCGGCAGAGGAACCAGATCTCCTTCGCCTTCTTCTGGCCGACCTGGGCCGCGAGCAGGCTGGCGCCAAAACCGCCGTCGAACGAGCCGACCTTAGGGCCGGTCTGGCCGAAGCGGGCGTTGTCGGCCGCGATCGAGAGGTCGCAGACGATGTGCAGGACGTGGCCGCCGCCGACCGCGTATCCGGCGATCATCGCCACCACAGGCTTCGGCAACCGCCGGATCTGGACGTGCAGGTCGGTGACGTGGAAGCGGCCGACCGAGGCCTTGGCGCCCGGGTCGGTCAAGTAGCCGGAGTCGCCGCGCACGCGCTGGTCGCCTCCGGAGCAGAACGCGAGCGGCCCCTCGCCGGTCAGAGCGATCACACCGACGGCCGTGTCCTCGCGCGCCCGCTCGAGCGCGTCGGAGATCTCGACGATCGTCTGCGGCCGGAACGCGTTTCGCACCTCTGGCCGGTCAATCGTGATCTTGGCGATCCCGTCCGCCGTCTCGTAGCGAATGTCCTCGTACTCGGCAGCGGCCTGCCAGTCAGCGCCGGGAGCGATCGCCCGCTTCGCCTGCTCGGTCGCCCAGTCGCTGCTCGTACGGGTCTCGTCGGTCGCCGCCATCGGCGGAGAAGGTTAGAGCGAGACGGTCAGGCGTCGTCCAGCGGGTAGATCGCCAGGCTGGTTACGCCAGCAATCGCGTCGAAGTCCTTGTCCGCGTGAAGTACCGCTGCTCGGGCGTCTCGAGCGGGGGCGGCTATGAGGCAGTCGCTGACGCTCGGCGTCACACCGCGGGCGCGACACTCCTGCACGAGCTTGGCCGCCGACTCAAATCCCAGCAGGCCATCTAGATGGAGCATTCGACATGCGGCGAGATGCCGCCGTAGGCGGTGATGCTCGACCTGATCGCGTGCTCCCGCAAGCACCTCCGCCACCACGAGTCCCGTAACCGCGAGTGCCGCACCTTCGCTCAACAGACGCGTCAGCGTGAGGTCAGCTGGGCTCTCAGTCGCTCGGAACATCTCGATCCAGGCCGAGCTATCGACGACGATCACGGCTGGTCCCGCTTCTTGCCGCGTAGCACGTCGAGGTCACCCTCCCAGCCCATGCCGCGTAGCTCGAGCAACTCCTTGATGTCGGGCGCTACCAGTTCCCGCAGCGCGAAATCGACCGCTTCACGCATGCTGGCGAAGCCAAAGTGGTCCATCACCCGCCGCATCAGCGCTTCGTCGATCTCGATGTTCGTCCGGGCCACGACATGCATATTAGCTGTTCTACACATTGATGTGTAACAGCAGGGCCGCGTACGCTACGGCCGGTGAACGACTGGGTAACGGCGGCCGCACGCCAACGAGCTGACCACGTTGCGGTGGACGCGCCGGACGGATCTTTGACCTATGCCGAGCTCAACGCGGCCGCCGACAGCGCTGCTCGCCATCTCGCGGCGCTGGGGGTCGGCGAGGGGGGGAGAGTCGCAACCACGGTGCCGCCATCGACGACCTTTGCCGCCTTGCTTCATGCTGCGCCACGGATCGGCGCGGCGCTTGTCCCGCTCAACACGCGCCTGTCGGCGGACCAGCAGCGCAGCCAGGCCGCGGCCGTCGGCGCCGATGTCGTCGTCGAGGCGCCGCTCGACGGGATGGAGGCCGTTGTCGAGCCCATTCGTGAGCTCGACGCCGAAGCTGTTCACACCGTCCTTTTCACCTCTGGAACCGAGGGCGAGCCGAAGCCGGTCGAGCTGACCGCCGGGAACCTCGATGCCGCCGCTACCGGATCAGCGGCGGTTTTCGGCAGCGGGCCTGATGATCGTTGGTTGTCTCCGCTGCCGCTGTTCCACGTCGCCGGCCTGAGCATCCTCACGCGCTGTGCACGTAATGCGACTACGGCCGTCCTCCATGACCGCTTCGACGTCGAGGCCGTCCTCGTGGCGCTTGTCGCAGGTGAGGTCTCGCTGATCTCGCTCGTTCCCACTCAGCTTCGCCGCCTACGCGACGCTGGGCTGACCGAGACGCCCGGCCTGCGCGCCTTGCTGCTCGGCGGTGGGCCGATCCCTCCCGATCTCGTGGAATGGGCACGTGAAACCGGACTTCCCGTCCGCTGCACCTATGGCATGACCGAGACCGCGTCTCAGGTCGCAGTAACCGATCCGTGGGAATCGGCAGCGACACCACTACCTGACGCCGACATCGAGATTGCGGCCGACGGCGAGATCCTCGTCCGCGGCCCGATGGTCGCGCCAGGTGCGATCTTCGACGATGGCTGGCTGCACACGGGCGACATCGGCAGCGTCGATCGCCACGGTCGCCTCCACGTCGAGGGCCGGATCAAGGAGCTGATCGTCACCGGGGGGGAGAAGGTCGCGCCGGCCGCCGTCGAGGCGGTACTGGCGACGCACCCCGCGCTAGCCGACGCTGGTGTCGCCGGAACGCCTGACCCCGACTGGGGGGAGGCGGTGACCGCCTACGTAGTCGAGCGCAGTCCGGTCTCCGACTATGACCTGCTCGCCTTCTGTCGCGAGCGTCTCGCCGGCTATCAGGTGCCAAAGCGCGTCGTCCGAGTCGCGTCGTTGCCGCGCAACGCCGGTGGAAAGCTGCTCAGGAACTCCCTCGGCTAGAGTCCTCCGCCGTGATCTACGACAACGACGCAGACCTCTCGCAGCTTGACGGCAAGACCGTCGCAATCCTCGGCTACGGCTCGCAGGGCCACGCGCACGCGCTGAATCTGCACGAGTCCGGTGTGAACGTGGTCGTAGGACTGCGCGAGGGCTCGGCGTCGGTAGAGAAGGCGAAGGCCGACGGCCTCGAGGTCACCAGCGTCGCCGACGCCGCCAGCCGCGGCGACGTCGTGATGGTCCTGCTCCCCGACGAGCAGCAGGCGAAGATCTGGGACGCCGACATCAAGGACGGCATCGCGCCCGGCAACCTGCTGCTGTTCGCGCATGGCTTCGCGATCCACTTCGATCAGATCGACCCCGGCCCCGGTGTCGACATCGCGCTGGTCGCCCCGAAGGGTCCCGGCCATCTCGTCCGGCGCCAGTTCACCGAGGGTGCCGGCGTGCCAGGTCTCATGGCGATCCACCAGGACGCGACCGGCAACGCACGCGACCTCGCGCTCGCCTACGCCAAGGGCATCGGCTGCACGCGTGGCGGCGTGATCGAGACCAGCTTTCGCGAGGAGACCGAGACCGACCTCTTCGGCGAGCAGGCTGTCCTCTGCGGCGGCGTGTCGGAGCTCGTCCAGGCCGGCTACGAGACGCTCGTCGATGCCGGCTACGACCCGCGCCTCGCCTACTTCGAGTGCCTCCACGAGCTGAAGCTGATCGTCGACCTGATGTACGAGAAGGGCATCGGCGGGATGCGCTACTCGATCTCCAACACCGCCGAGTACGGCGACCTGACCCGCGGTAAGCGCGTCATCACCGACGACACCCGCGCGGCGATGAAGCAGATCCTCGGCGAGATCCAGTCCGGCGAGTTCGCGCGCGAGTGGATCGCCGAGAACAACGCCGGCCAGGAGAACTTCAAGCGGATGCGCGAGGAGCAGGCCTCGAAGCAGATCGAGACCGAGGGCGCGAAGCTGCGCGAGAAGATGTCCTGGATCGACACCGAGTTCTAGAGCCGGTGGAGATCCCCGCCGCACTCAAGCCCGCCGACGGTCGCTTTGGCTGCGGCCCGTCGAAGGTCCGCCCCGAGCAGCTCGGCAACCTCGCCGACTTCGGCGCCGAGGTCATGGGCACCTCGCACCGCCAGAAGCCGGTCAAGGATGTCGTCGGTCGGGTGCGCTCGGGCTTGAGCGATCTCTTCTCGCTGCCTGATGGATACGAGGTCGCGCTCGGCAACGGCGGTACGACCGCCTTCTGGGATGCCGCGACGACAGGGCTGGTCCGTCGTCGTGCGCTCGCGCTGACTTACGGCGAGTTCTCGAGCAAGTTCGCCAAGGCGACCGTCGGCGCACCATTCCTCGAGGACCCAATCGTCGTCTCCGCTGAGCCGGGCGACGCGCCCGAGCCGACGGCCGACCCCGACGCCGACGTGATCGGCTGGGCGCACAACGAGACCTCGACCGGCGTGATGGTGCCGGTCAAGCGCCCCGCCGACGCCGGCGACGCGCTCGTCCTGATCGACGCGACCTCGGGCGCCGGCGGCTTGCCGGTCGACGTCGCCGAGTCCGACGTCTACTACTTCGCCCCGCAGAAGGGCTTCGCCGCCGATGGCGGCATCTGGCTGGCGCTGCTCAGCCCGGCGGCGATCGCGCGGATCGAGGAGCTCGGCGACGCGACCGACCGCTGGCGTCCGGAGTTCCTGTCGCTGACGACCGCGCTCGACAACTCGCGCAAGGACCAGACCTACAACACGCCCGCGCTCGCCACGCTGCTGCTGCTCGCCGACCAGGTCGAGTGGATGAACAGCGGCGGTGGTCTCGACTGGTGCGTCCAGCGCACAAGCGCCTCGTCGCGCCACCTCTACGACTGGGCCGATGCGTCCGAGCACGCGACGCCGTTCGTGACCGATCCGGCGAAGCGCTCCCTGGTCGTCGGCACGATCGACTTCGGCGACCACATCGACGCCGCGGCGATTGCCGCAACGCTGCGTGCCAACGGCATCCTCGACACCGAGCCCTACCGCAAGCTCGGACGCAACCAGTTGCGGATCGGGATGTTCCCGGCGATCGAGCCGGCGGACGTCGAGGCGCTGACCGCTTGCATCGACTGGACCATCGAGAACGTGGGGGAGGTCACCCGATGAAGGTGCTCGTCAAGGAGAAGATCGGGGACTCTGGCGTCCAACTGCTGCGCGACGCCGGGCTCGAGGTGGAGCTGGGCGCCGACTGGGAGGACGGCGAGCTCGAGCGCAGGATCGGCGAGTTCGACGGCATCCTGATCCGCTCGGCGACCAAGCTGACGCCTGAGCTGCTCGAGAAGGCCGACAACCTCAAGGCCGTCGGCCGCGCCGGCGTCGGCGTCGACAACGTCGACATCCCGGCGGCCACCCGCCGCGGCATCGTCGTCGCGAACGCGCCGCAGTCGAACGTCGTCACGGCCGCCGAGCACACGATGGCGCTGCTGCTCGCGCTCGCGCGCAACGTCCCGCAGGCGCACGCGTCGCTGGTCGGCGGCGCCTGGGACCGCTCGAAGTACAGCGGCACCGAGCTCTACGAGAAGACACTTGGGATCCTCGGCTTCGGCCGCATCGGCCAGCTCGTCGCCCAGCGGGCACGCGGCTTCGGCATGAACGTGATCGCCTTCGACACGTTCATCGCCGAGGAGCGCTTCCGCGAGCTCGGCGTCGAGCGTGCGGGCAGCGCCGACGACGTCTACGCGAAGGCTGACTTCCTGACGATCCATCTGCCGAAGACGCCGGAAACCGAGGGCTGGCTGAACGCTGAGGCATTCGCGAAGATGAAGGACGGCGTGCGGATCCTCAACGTCGCTCGCGGGCCGCTGCTAGTCGACGAGGACTTGCAGGCGGCGCTCGACTCGGGCAAGGTCGGCGGCGCCGCGCTCGACGTCTTCCAGTCCGAGCCGATCACCGACCACCCGCTGTTCGGCTATCCCAACGTCGTCGTCACGCCGCATCTCGGCGCGTCGACGGCGGAGGCGACCGACCGCGCCGGTTACCAGGCTGCCGAGCAGGTCGTTGCGGCGTTGACCGGCGGCACTGTGACGAGTGCGGTCAACGCGCCGGCGGTGGCGGGGGAGGACCTCGAGGCGCTCGGGCCGTTCCTGCCGCTCGCCGCGAACCTCGGCAAGATCGCCGCGACGCTTAGCGAAGGGACGTCCGTCGACGCCGTTGAGGTCGCCGTCCTCGGCCGGCTCGCCGAGCGCGACACGCGCCTGATCACCGTCCAGGTGCTCAAGGGCGTGCTCGCTGGCCACACCGAGGAGGAGGTCAACGACGTCAACGCCCCGACGCTCGCGGAGGAGCGCGGGATCTCGGAGGCCATCGCGCTCAACCTGCGTGAGATGGCGGCGCTCGATACGCCGCTCATCGTGGTCATC
>CAMLNW010000150.1 GCA_946481495.1 uncultured Actinomycetes bacterium | reverse complement strand
GCCGCTCTTGAAAGACGATCTGGTCGGGAATGTGTATTTCGTCAAGAACGTTCGAAAGGACCCGACCACCGGTAACCTGATCCGGACGTTGCCGATGATCATCGTCGCGTTGCGCGGCGAGATCTCGGTCAATCTCCGTGGCGAGTCCGACACGACGAACTCGGGCAAGCTGGTCAACACGTTCGACCAGGTTCCAGACGCGCCGATCAGCCGGTTCAACCTCAACATCAAGGGCGGCAAGACGGGGATCATCGCCGTCACCCGTACCCGCAGAGCAAAGATCAACTTGTGTGCTGGCCGTCATGTCGCGGAGGCTGACATGGACGGTCATAACGGCCGTCGTCATGATCGCGATGTTCGGATGAAGACGCCGTGCACCAAGAAGCAGACGAGGGCTGCCAAGCGCCAGGTCAGGCGCGCGGCGGCCGGCCGGGGCCGCTAAAGGGGGGCGGGTGCGGGTCGGTTGGCGTCGGGTGGGCTGTCCGGGCTGAGGCGGTGTCGCTCTTGGTCAGCGAGCTTGTGGCGCGGCTGACCGCGCGGCGGTCTGAGTTCGAGCGGACCGTTTTCGCCAGGGTGTGTGCGGTGTCGGACCCGGTCGATGTTCGCGATCCCAGTTATGCGGAGGGGTTGCGTGGCGCGGTGTCGGTCGCGGTCGCCTACGCGCTTGACTGCATAGAGGACGGTGAGCCCGGCCGGCGGGAGGTGCCGGTCGAGTTGCTGGCCCAGGCGCGCCATGCCGCTCGTAGCGGCGTTGAGCTCGACACGGTCGTGCGACGTTATGTAGCCGGCTATTCGTTGTTGTCGGAGCTGGTGATGCGAGAGGCCCAACGCGCCGGGGTCGGGAGCGAGGACCAGCGTTGGCTGACGCGCTCGCAGGCCGCGGTCTTCGACCAGGTCACAGAAGCGGCAGCCGACGCCTATCGCGACGAGCTGTGCGCCAGGGCGCGTTCGCAACGCGATCGGCGCATCGAGAGCGTCCGCCGGTTGTTGGTCGGCGAGCTGTTCGAGGTACCCGACCTCAACTACGACCTCGACGCCTGGCACATCGCAGCGATCGCCACCTCACCAGACGCCGACGGTCCCCTGCGTGACCTAGCCGACGCGCTCGACTGCTGCTTGCTGCTGCTGCCAGACGTGGAAGGCGTGACCTGGGCGTGGCTGGGCGCCCGCGACGAACGCGACCCATGGGGCGTGATCCGGAACGCCGAGGCGGCTTGGAGCGGCGAGGACGCGGTCGCGCTCGGCGAGTCGTGCCACGGCCTGCTGGGATGGCGCTTCACCCACCGTCAGGCCGCCGCCGCGCTGCCGCTCGCTCGCCGCTCCCCGGGCCAGATCGTCCGCTACGGCGACGTCGCGCTGCTCGCCACCGCGCTGCACGACGATCTGCTGCGCGAGTCGCTGCAACACACCTTCCTCGCCCCGCTGGCCGAAGACGGCGGCTGCACCATGGTGTTGCTCGACACGCTGAGCGCCTACTTCGCCGCTGACCGCCATGTGTCGTCGACCGCGGCGGCGCTTGGCGTCACCCGTCAGACGGTCAGCAACCGTCTGCGCGCGATCGAAGAACGGCTGGAACGACCGCTCGGCTCTTGCTCGGCAGAGCTCGAGATCGCGCTGCGCCTAGCCGAGCTCTGACGAGCCGACCCCAGAACCGCAGGCGACAAATTGCCTAATCCGGGGCCTCTGGATTAGGCAGATTGTCAGGGTCGGGTGGGGTCGTTGGCTGGGAGGATCGATTGGTCTTACCAATTCCCCTGCGACTACGAGGAGCAACGATGAGCCAAACACGATTGGATCGCCGATGGGCGTTGCCAGCCATAGCGCTGGCCGCGCTCACGCTGGCGTTCTTCGCCCTGTTGGGCGCAAGCAACGTCGCCCAGGCTGGCCAGCATCAGTTCTGTTGGGGCACGACGCTGCAGTCGCCCTTCCTCGGAGCCGGATCGATCTGCTCCGACTCGGTTTCCCGCAATCTCGAGGCGGTCTATGGCAACAGCATGCAAGAGCGGGTGTGCGTTGGGGTCGTCAGCGGCCCTTACGAGTGCTCTGGCGGAGCCAACCAGGGCATCTATAGCGACAATGTCGCTGGCTACTCGGGCCAGGCTTTCATCGCGAACGGGTCGAACGTGGCGAACCATCCCGCGGTCGTCTACGGAACCGTTTGGGACAATCACGGCTCGCCGGAGCCGCCGCCTCCTCCGCCCCCGCCGCCGCCTCCGTCCGGTGAGGCGCGTTGGTCGCTTCGCGACACCAACGATCAGGGCGTTGCGGACACCAGCTTCATTTATGGTGCGCCCGGCCATCCGGTCGTCAAGGGTGATTGGGACGGCGACGGAGTCGATACCCCGGGGATCTATGTGCAGAGTTCGGGGACGTGGCATCTGCGCAACAGCAACACCGCTGGTGGCGCGGACGTCACGTTCGTCTACGGTGGCGGCGCGGGGACGCTCCCGGTCGTCGGCGACTGGAACAACGACGGCATCGACACGATCGGCATCTACGTGCCGGCCTCGGGTTGGTGGCATTTGCGCAACAGCAACACCGCTGGTGGAGGCGATCTGAACTTCATCTACGGCGGGGGCACTACGACGTTCCCCGTTGCGGGTGATTGGAACAACGATGGTGTCGACACGATCGGCATCCATGTTCCGAGCACGGGTTGGTGGCATCTGCGCAACACCAACACCGCCGGTGGAGGCGATCTGAACTTCACCTACGGCGGCGCTGTCGGAACCTGGCCGGTAGTGGGCGACTGGAACAACGACGGGACGGACACGATCAGCATCTACGTGCCCAGCTCGGGAACGTGGTATCTGCGCAACACCAACAGCACGGGCATCGGCGATTTCAGCTTCCTCTACGGAGGCGGCGCCGGGACGTGGCCGTTGGCCGGCGACTGGAACAACGACGGAACCGACACCGTCGGAGTGTTCTTCTAAACCCAAGAGGAGCACAGCTGGACGGCATCGCGGAGGGCGGCAACCGCCGCCCTCCGCAGCCCGTCCCCCTACCACCGCCAACCAACCCATGCGAAAGCCCTCGACCAAGTACGCCTTCGCCGCGGCGCTCTGCCTAGCCATAGCCGCCATCGTCTGGGCGATCGTCCAGGACGACGACCCGCCAAAGCCCGCGAACGAGCCGACAAGCCAGACCGCGACCCCGCACGACCTGCAAACGCAACTCGTGCGACGCGGCCTCGAAGAGCTGGAAGGCCGACCTTCTCGCCCCATGCCCTTCGCGATCCTGCACACCCAACCCGAGCGCATGCCTCAACGGACGAGGAAAGCGATCGCCAGAGTCCTCGGCGGAACCACCACCTTTGGCCTACAGTTCGAACGCGCGCAACTCACCCGCACCACCACCGGCGACGCGGTCTGGATCGTCGAGGGAAACGCCGTCATCTGCCTCACCCAAGCCAGCACAGGCGCAACCGCCTGCGACACGACCACCGCCACCAGACGACATGGCCTGACTCTCACCGTAACCAAGCCAAACACCAACCCTCGAGCAACGCCAACCGACTTCGTCATGCTCGGCCTCGCGCCAGACTGGGCGAGATCGGCGATCGTCAGCCAACGCGACGCTCCCACCAAGACCAAGCAGATACCCGTGACCAACAACACGCTCGCCCTACGCGCCAACGGACCGATACAAGTCGAGAAGCTAGTCCGCTGACTTCGGATGTGTCAGGAAGCGCGGGTGATTTGAATCTGCCCGCCCCGCCGCGGGCTGAACGTGATCGCGCGTCGGGCGATCCGCTCGCCTGGGGCATTGATCGTCTGTAGGTCGAACCGCCGCAGCACTTCGCCGAGGACGATCTTCATCTCGAACAGCGCGAAGGTGGCGCCGAGGCAGCGGCGGGTGCCGCCGCCGAAGGGGATCCACTCGTAGGTGCCGGCGGGGCGCTCGAGGAAGCGCTCGGGGCGGAAGCGCTCGGGCTCGGGGTAGATCGCCGGGTTGCGGTGGGTGAGGTAGATCGAGGGGGTGATGTGGACGCCGGCCGGCAGGACGCGGCCACCGAGCTCGGTCGGCTCGGTCAGGTAGCGGGCGACGGCCGGGACGACGGGGCGGAGACGCAGGGACTCTTTGATGACGGCATCGAGGTAGTCGTCGCCGTCGCCGGCACGGGCCTCCTCGGTCACGCTGGCGAGCACGTCGGGATGGCGGATCAGCCGCTCGAGCGTCCAGGACAGCGCCGTGGCGGTCGTCTCGTGGCCGGCGAGCAGCAGCGTCATCAGCTCGTCGCGCAGCTCGGAGTCGGTTAGGCCATCGCCGTCCTCGTCGCGGGCGGAGAGCAGCATCGACAGGATGTCGTCGCGCTCGGCGACGTTCGCGTCGGCGCGGTGGGCGCGGATCTCCTCGTAGAGCGCGTCGTTGGCGGGGTGGAGCAGCGTCTTGCGGAAGCGGCGCCACGGGCTGAGTGGGCCGTTGCGGTTCGAGTTGCCGAGCTGGAGCGCGAACAGCCGGCGCACGTCGCTCATCGAGTCGAGCAGCCGGCGCAGCGGCTCGGCGATCTCAGCCATGCGCGCCGCGTCGTCGCTGACCCCGAACACCGCGCGCATGATCACCTCGAGCGTGATCGCCTGCATCGACGGCTGGACGGCGAACGGTTCGCCGACCGGCCAGCGCGACAGCTCGCGGTCGGCGGCACTGGCGATCGTCTCGGCGTAGAGCTTCATCCGGTCGCCGTGGAACGGCGGCAGCAGCAGCTTGCGCTGGCGCATGTGCTCCGGGTCGTCGAGCGTCAGCACCGAGCGCGGGCCGAGGAACGGCCGCAGCGGCTGGTTGCCGACACCGGCCAGCAGCTTGGTCGGATCGCTGGTGAAGACCTGCTTGATCGTCGCCGGGTCGTCGGTGATCACGACCGTGCGCTCGCGCGACAGGTTGAAGCTGAACGGCGTGCCGTAGCGCCGCTTCGCACTCTCCAGGAAGCCGCCGGGGCGCAGCAGGAAGTCCGCGAAGACGAGCGGGCCGGGACCGGTCGGGCCGGGCGGCAGCGGGTCGGCGGGGCGATGTCCCTGAGTGGCAAGCGGTGTCATCTGACAGGTATTACAGTCTAGTGACTGCTATCATAGTCGTATGGATCTGTCGCGTCCATACTCTCTAGTCTCCTCGACGGCCGACCTCGACGCTCTAGCCGTTCTCGTCCGCACGACCTCGCCGCTGTCCGGTCGGGAGATCGCGCGTAGGTCGGACCGCTCGCAAGAGTGGACTCGTCATGTGATGGAGCGGCTGGTGGAGCACGGAGCCGCAACGCGTCAGCGCGCCGGTGCGGCGTTGCTCTACGAGCTCAACCGTGATCATCTGGCGATCCCGGCGATTATTCAGCTTGTGGAGCTGCGCGTAGCTCTGGTCGACCGCCTGCGCAACGATTTCGACACTTGGGAGCTCCAGCCTGAGTCGGCGGCGCTGTTCGGCTCAGCCGCCCGCGGCGATGGTGGCGTCGACAGCGACGTAGACCTCTTTCTGGTGCGCCCAGCTGGTGTCGACGAGGACGATCGCGGCTGGCGGGCTCAGGTCGATCGCCTCGCCGAGCGGGTCAGGGCATGGACGGGCAACAATGCCGGGACGGTCGAGGTCGGATCCGACGAGATCGCGGATCTGATCGATCGTGCACCGCCGATCTTGGGCAGTGTGCGGGCCGATGCCGTGGATCTCGCTGGCCGTCGGGTCGCGTCGTTGTTGAGGCCGGCGCGATGACACGGACCCAGCCGTGTGACAGCGCGGATGGTCGCGTCCGGCTCGATCATGCTCGTCACTTCCTCGAGGGCGCCGAGATCGTCAACGACAACGACCTCGACGCTTCTCTGAGCGTGGCGGCGTCGCTCAGTGTTCTCTCGGGGATCGCTGCGTCCGACGCGGCTTGTTGCATCGCGCTCGGTGAGCGCTCGCGGGGTCAGGACCATCGCGAGGCGGAGGCGGTCGTTGCGCGTGTGCCTGGTGTTGGCGACGACATGGCCAAGGCGCTGCGGCGATTGCTCAGTCTCAAAGACGAGGCGCACTACGGAATGCTCTATGTGAGCAATCAGAAGACGACGATCGCGCTGCGCAACGCGCGACGGCTCGTCGAATTGGCAGAGCGTGTAGCGCTACGTTGACGGATCGCGTACGTCGCTCCAGCGCAGGTGAGTGCGCGCCAGCGCGACGAGGCCGACGGCCACGTAGACGAGGACGATCGCGAGCGCGACGAACTTCGCCAGCGCGAACAGGGCGGGCAGTGGCGGGAGCCGTGTCGCGCCGTGGCCTCCGAGCATCACCAGCAGACCCAGGTCCTCCGCGGCGTCGCAGGCGGCTGCGATCGCCGGCAGGAAGGCGATCGGCTTGCCGTAGCGAGCGTAGGCGTCCCAACCACGCTCACGGGCGCTGTCGCGTAGCGCCAGGACGGCAAGCGTGAAGAAGGCCCCATAGGCGGCCAGGTAGGCGAAGTCGAGCAGCAGCGAGATGCGCGCCGCCTCCTGGCCGGTGTGTCCCCACTCGGCGAGGATCTGGGTCACCCGGTCGGTCGACCAGGCGAGCTCGTAGCCGACGATCCCCGGTCCCCCGGTGCTCTGCATGCGCAGGTCGAGCGCCGCCATCGCTGCGAACAGCAAGGTGGCCACGATCCCCGACACCCATAGGCCCTGGCGGCGGCTCATCGACGGCAGCATCTCAGTTCGGCGCCGTCGACCGAGATCTGATGCTCGCCGGGCATATCGATCGCGTCGGTCTAGCCGTCCGTTGTCTTCGAAACTGCTTCGTCGCCCCAGGTCCACACGGGGATCCGGTGGCTGCGTTTGCTCGCATGGCGAACGCGCTGTCGTTCGGCGCCCTGGTGGGCAAGGCGCTCGAGTGGGCTCGGCTGTGGCTCGGGAATA
>CAMLNW010000149.1 GCA_946481495.1 uncultured Actinomycetes bacterium | reverse complement strand
AAGAGGACGATCTGCGGATCGAGTACCAGCGCGCGGGCGAACCCGGCGCGCTTGCGCATGCCGCCCGAGAGCTCGTTCGGCATCTTGTCGACGGCACCGGCGAGACCGACCTCGCGCAGGCGGCGGTTGCAGATCTCGGCGATCTCCTCCTCACCCTTGTCGGTGTGCTGACGGAGCGGGAAGGCGACGTTGTCGAAGACGTTCATCGAGCCGAACAGCGCGCCGTCCTGGAACAACACGCCGAACTTCTTGCGCATCTCGAAGAGGTCGTCGTCTGCCATGTTCGGCACCGACTCGCCGTGAACGAGAACGTCGCCCTCGTCGGGGTAGAGCAAGCCGACCATGTGCTTGATGCAGACCGACTTACCGGTGCCCGACGGACCGATGATCATCGAGATCTGGCCCTCGGGGATACCGAAGTTGAGGCCGTTGAGGACGGTGTTGCGGCCGAAGGACTTCTTGACGTCGATGAACTCGACAGCGTCGGTCGAGCCGTGCTCGCGGTTGACGCCCTCGTGCCACTGGTAGGGGTGCTCGCCCTCGCGCGTCTGGTCGAGGATGTTCGCCGGGATGTCTTCGTGCCGCTCGTCGATCATCGGCGAACGCTGGGGCTGCTCGGCGGTCGCCGCCTCGGGGGCGGGATCGGCGCCGGTCTCGGCCTCGACCTCGTCGATGTAGTCGTTGTCGCGCTGATCGTCAGACATCTGCAACTCCTCCTCGGCCCGTCATCCGCCGATCGGCGCTCGCGGGTTGGTACCCCAGAATACCTGCGTGCCGAGCATGCCCACGACGTGCACGAGCACGGTGTTGAGCACCATCGACTTCGCCGTCGCTGTGCCGACACCGACCGGTCCGCCGCCTGCCGTATAGCCGTAGTAACAGCCGACGAGCACGATCACTGTCGCCATCGCCATCCCCTTGATCGTGCTGTAGAGCAGATCGGGAGGGTTTTGGAACATCCAGAAGATCAAGAAGTAGCCGCCCGACGAGACCTCGCCTATCTGCTCGACCACGGCTAAGTAGCTCGCGAAGAAACCGGCGCCGACGGCGGCGATGTACATGAACGGCAGCACGATCCAGGCCGCGAGCAGGCGTGTCGAGCAGAGGAAGGTCAGTGAGCTAATGCCCATCACCTCGAGCGCGTCGATCTCGTCGGAGATCCGCATCGCGCCGATCTCCGCGACCAAGCCGGTGCCGACTTTCGCCGACATCATGTAGCCGAAGGCGTAGGGCAGGACCTCGCGCAGCTCGCACCAGGCGCCGAAGAAGCCGGCGTAGGCCGGTGCGCCGAGCGCACGGTTGAAGTAGGCCGCCTCGATTCCGCAGGTGAGCCCGAGGATGAACGCCATCCCCCAGATCACGACCGCCGAGCCGAGGATCAGGATGCCGGCCTGGCGCAGCGTCTCGCCGAAGAAGCGCAGCGCACGGCCCTCGAAGACCTCCGCCATCACGCGCCAGGAGAACTTCGCGATGTCGCCGAGCGACGCCATCCAGTCGCGCGGGACGTCGAGCCAGGAGGAGCCCATCATTTGATCACCGAGATCTCGGGATGGGTGGCCAATAGCGTTTGGGTGAAGACATAGTTGAAGGCGAAGATGCCCAGGAACTCGATCACGACTCCCTGGTTGACCGCCTTGCCGACTCCCTCAGCGCCTCCGGACGCAGTCATCCCTTTGTAACAGGAGACGATCGCGATTATCGCGCCGAACAGGGTCGTCTTGAGCACGGAGCCCCAGAGGTCCGTCGTCGTCGCATTGGTCAGCAAGGTCGCGAAGAACGGCCCGAGCGGCGCGTCGAAGGTCAGCGTCGCCAGCACGCCGCCGAAGATGCCGAAGATCATCGCGAAGACGTTGAAGAGGCCGGTCACGATCATCAGCGAGAGGAAGCGCGGCACGACGAGGTTCTTGATCGGGTCGACGCCGAGCACCTGAAGTGCGTCGAGCTCCTCGCGGATCTTGCGCGCACCGAGATCGGCGGTGATCGCGGTACCGCCGACGCCGGCGAGGATGATCGCCGTCACGAACGGCGCGAACTCGCGGATCGAGGCCAGCACGAAGAAGCCGCCGAGGCGGTCGACGGCGCCGAAGATGATCAGGGCGTTGCCGGCTTGCAGACCCGGGGCGCCGTAGCCGAAGGCGACGGTCGAGATCAGCAGCGGCAGCCAGCAGAGCCGCAGCATGAACAGGAACTGCTGGACGAACTCGGTGCCGTAAGGGTACGGCGGCCGCATCGCCGAGAGGAGCGTCTTCCCGGTCAGGATCATCATGTCCCCGACCTGCTCCAGCAAGTTCTTGGTGGGCAGGAACGCCCTGTCGGCTGCGGCTCGAACCACTAAGTGCTCCCTCGATGTCGGAGTTCCCGCGCCTCATGCGCGGCAAACCCCTGTAGACCCGGAACACTACGCCATGCAATCCGGGGGTGCCAACAGGGAACCAACCGCGAGCCAACTGCGTCAGAGAGGCCAAGCCCCGTGCTATGTTGCGCTCGCTTTGATGCTGAGGAGAGGCCATGCGGTGCTGGTCGGCATGTGCGGCCTGCTGGCCGCCGGTGTCATCGGCTGCGGCGGCGGCGAGCGTCAAGACGCGAACGAGGACGACAAGTCCTACGAGGTGACCGTCACCGACGCGAAGTTCCCCGAGACGCAGCGTCTCGCCCAGGAGTCGAACCTCGTCCTGACCGTGCGCAACGACGCCGACGAGACGATCCCGAACGTCGCCGTCACGCTGAAGGGCCTCGAGACCCGCAGCGACAACCCCAACCTCCAGGACCCCTACCGCCCCGTCTTCGTGATCGACGGCGACGCCGCCAAGATCGGCGGCTACCAGGAGGTCAAGCTCGCGGCCCCCGAGGGCGGCCAGACAGCACTCGTCGACACCTGGACGCTCGGCGAGCTCGAGCCCGGCGCCAAGAAGACCTTCCGCTGGCGCTTGACCGCCGTCAAGCCGGGCCCCTTCGAGCTCAGCTACGCCGTCGCCGCCGGACTCGGCGGCAAGGCCAAGGCCGTCGGCCCCGGCGACGCCCAGCCCCAGGGCTCCTTCAAGGGCACGATCACCGCCAAGGCCCCAGTCAGCCGCATCGGCCCCGATGGCCGCACGGTCATCGTCGAGCAGCCCTAGCCCCCTCCCCCTCGCCCTCGCGCGGCTCGAACCCCGCGCACTCCAGCACCGGCACCCGCGGGTACTTCGGATAGTTCGGATCCGTCTTCGACCGCTCACAGAGGCTGAACACGCTCCCGCGCGTATTGCGCACGACGCGCTGGTGTAGGCAGCTATCGCAGAGGCCGTGGCGCATACGGTCAGTATCGCGGCGTGGCTGCCCGCGGGTCCTGTCTCCGATTTTGCGTTCACGTGCTCGTTCCTGCGCCGCGAACGCAAAATCGTCGCCACCCGCGGAGGCACAACGTCGGCCCCTGTACCAAGGGATGGAGCGTGGTAGGGAGCGCAATGGCCTCGAAGGTCGGAACGCTTCTGGCTACACAGCAAGAGCGTTCCGACCTTCGAGGCTCTCTCTGCGCCAACCCCGCTGAGCGAGTGGTACGGGACTCAGCGTCGGCCCCCGCGGGTGGCGACGCATTTTGCGTCCGTGCGCTGCAGGCGAAGTCGAGCGCGGAGCCCCTGCCGTCGACCAACGCCCGAACCCTCCCATGCCAAACCGCGCCAGGCACGGGGCGCAGTCGCCGACAAAGCCGAAGCGCGCGGACCAAAATCGGAGACAGGACCCGCGGGCAGCACGGCCAGAGCCCTAGAACGACCGAGGGCCCCGCCGAAGCAGGGCCCTCGCTACGTCTAGATGTAGCCGCCGGCTACTTGATGAACAGCATCTCCGCGTACTTGGGCAGCGGCCAGAGGTCGTCGGCGACGACCTTCTCGAGCTTGTCCGCGACGGCGCGGACGTTGGCCATCGCGGCGAGCTGGTTGTCGCGGGCGTAGACCGCCAGGTCGAGCCCCTCGACCCCGTCGGGGTAGAGGTTGGCTGCGTTGAGGTTGCCGATGGCGGCGACGAGGTCGTCGACCAGGGTCCGCACCTCTGGGGTGAGCGAGTCGACGCCGGAGGCCGAGACCATCGCGAGATGGCGCAGCGCGGCGGGCAGGATAAGCGTGCGAGCCATCGACTCGGTGGTCTCCGACTCGATGTTGGCGCGCGTGACGTACTGCTCGGTCCAGACCTCGAAGCGCGACTCGAGCTCGCGCTTGGAGAGCACCTCGTACTTCTCGAACGCCGCGACAGTGTCGTCGGCGAGCACCTCGGGCAGCGCGTCGGGCGTCGTGCGCAGGTTCTTCAACCCGCGCTGCTCGGCCTCGGCGTGCCACTCGTCGGAGTAGTTGTCGCCGCCGAAGCAGACCTGCTTGTTGGCGTCGTAGGCCTCCTTGACGACCGCCGTGACGGCCTCCGCGAGGTCGGCACCGCCGTCGAGCTTGCCCTGCAGCGAGTCGGCGAGCGCGTCGATCGCCTCTGCGGCGATCGTGTTCAGGACGGTGTTCGGGAAGGCGAGCGACATGCTCGACCCGAGCGCCCGGAACTCGAACTTGTTGCCGGTGAAGGCGAACGGCGAGGTCCGGTTGCGGTCGCCGCCGTCCATCGGCAGCGCCGGCAATACCGGCGTTCCGAGGCCGAGGAACGAGCCCGGCGTGTGCGGGTCGCCCTCGCCCGACGAGATCGCCTCAAAGACCTTCTCGAGCTCGGCGCCGAGGAAGATCGAGATGATCGCCGGCGGCGCCTCGTTGGCGCCGAGGCGGTGGTCCTGGCCGATGTTCGCGACCGACGCCCGCAACAGTCCCTGGTGCTTGTTGACGGCCTGGATGACCGCCGCGCAGAAGAACAGGAAGTTGATGTTGTCGGCTGGCGTGTCGCCCGGATCGAGCAGGTTCGACCCGCTGTCGGTGCCCATCGACCAGTTGTTGTGCTTGCCCGAGCCGTTGACGCCCGCGAACGGCTTCTCGTGCAGCAGGCAGACCAGGCCGTACTTGCGCGCGACCTTCGGCAGCACCTGCATCGTCAGCTGCTGATGATCGGAACCGACGTTCGAGTTCTCGAACATCGGAGCGATCTCGTACTGGCCGGGCGCGACCTCGTTGTGGCGCGTCTTGATCGGCACGCCAAGCTTCGCCAGCTCGAGCTCCGACTCCATCATGAACGCGAGCACGCGCTCGGGGATCGAGCCGAAGTAGTGGTCGTCGAGCTCGTGGCCCTTCGGCGGCTGGGCGCCGAACAGCGTGCGCTCGGCGTTGATCAGGTCCGGACGCTCGAAGTAGTACTGCTCGTCGATCAGGAAGTACTCCTGCTCCGGCCCGACGGTCGTGAAGACCCGCTCGGTCGACTTGTCGCCGAGCAGACCGAGCGCACGCACCGCGGAGCGCGACAGCGCGTCCATCGAGCGCAGCAGCGGGATCTTGGCGTCGAGCGCCTCGCCGGTCCACGACGCGAATGCGGTCGGGATGCAGAGCAGCGCGCCGTTCGGGTTCTCGAGGATGAATGCCGGGCTGGTCGGATCCCAGGCGGTGTAGCCGCGCGCCTCGAAGGTGGCGCGGATGCCGCCGGTCGGGAACGACGACGCGTCGGGCTCGCCCTGGATCAGCTCCTTGCCGGAGAACTCCGCCAGCGCGGTGCCCTCGCTGGCCGGGTTGAAGAACGAGTCGTGCTTCTCGGCCGTCAGGCCGGTCAGCGGCTGGAACATGTGCGTGTAGTGCGTCGCGCCACGCTCGAGCGCCCAGTCCTTCATCGCCGCGGCGACGGAGTCGGCGAGCGACGAGTCGATCGCCTCGCCCTTGTCGAGCGTGCGCTGCAGGCGCTTGAAGACGTCCTTCGGCAGCCGCTGGCGCTGGACCGGGACAGAGAAGACGTTCTCTCCGAACGGGTTGTTGCCGGGCTGCGATAGGTCGACCGCTCCGAGTGCGCCCCCATTCGGGCTCCACTGAGCGGCGGTTACGTTCTGCTGGCGAATCCTTGCCATCTGAGTTCGGGGCCTCCTACGGGGGTTGAAGTGCGGACTCTAACCGCGAACGGGCCGAGCCTTCGCCCGGCGGGCGCGCCCCCGTGCGCGCCCGCCGTTTGTGGCGAAGCCCCGGCGTAGGGTTGGGAGAGGGAGCTAGGCCCCCGCCGGGATCTCCTCCGAGCCGTGGACCTGCAACACCGGATCTCCGTCCTCGCCGGTGCGGATGCGGATTGCCTCCTCGACCGGGATCACGAAGATCTTGCCGTCGCCGACCTGACCCGTGCGGGCGTGTTTCAGGATCACCTCCGTCACCACACCCACGTCTTTGCCCTCGACCACGATCTCGAGCTTGAGCTTCGGGCGAAGGTGGATGGTCATCTCCGAGCCGCGGTAGTGCTCGGTGATGCCCTTCTGTCTGCCCGAGCCCTTGTACTCCGCGATGGAGAGGCTTGGGAAGCCCTTGTCGAGCAGCTCCATGCGGATCGGCTCGAAGGCCTCATGGCGTATGAACGCCTCGATCTTCTTCATGTCTGCCAGCCTCCTATCGTGACTCGGTAGACGCGGTCATCGGAGTGACCGGGGTCGCCACAGGGGCTCCCAGGCCGACACCGCCCGGCATGCCGGTCGAATACTCCGGCTGCGGGATGAACTGCTCGGGGTAGCCATACATCCCGTGCGAGGAAATGTCGAGCCCTGCCTCCTCCTCCTCATCGGAGACGCGGAGACCGATCGTCGCCTTGATCAGCGCGAAGGTCACGTAGGAGAGGACGAACACCACCACGAACGTCAGGACTACCGCCAGCGACTGGACGCCGAGCTGACCGAACGCCGCACTGGCACTCGCGTCGCCGAACAGCGCGTACCAGATGCCCGGACCGGCACCGTCGACGATCAGCCGCTCGGAGGCGAAGATGCCGACCGCGACCG
>CAMLNW010000148.1 GCA_946481495.1 uncultured Actinomycetes bacterium | reverse complement strand
CGCAGCGGCATCACGTCGAACTCGATCATGTCGACGCCGAGGTCGAGCGCCGCTTCGAAGCTCTCGGCGGTGTTGCCCGGCGCGACGTGGTCGGCGCCCTTGTGTCCAACTCGGATCAGCCCTGGCATGTCGGACACCAGTATGTAGTGCGATTGTCATCGCCCTGTCCGCGGGCGAGGATCGGTGTGGAGCAGACGCGGCATGGGAGGCCGGCGCGGTCGTAGACGTAGGTGCCGGCGCGGCGGTCGCGGTCGTCGGGGCGGCGCTCGTCGCGGCGCGGACCGCCAGCCGTCGTCACGGCGCGATACGTGACGATTGGGCCGCCGCGCCGGGCCGACGCGCGAATCTCCGGCCGGATGGCGCGGGCGAGCTCGCGCAACTCGTCATCGGAGATGTCGGTCATACGCCGCCACGGGTCGACTCGCGCCATGAAGCAGCCCTCCGACTTCCAGATGTTGCCGATGCCGGCGACGTTGCGCTGGTCGGGCAGCGCCTCGCCGATCGCCCGCGTCCGGTCGTCCTCGCGGATGCGGCGAACGTAGGCGTCCTCGTCGAACTCGTCGGCGACGATGTCCGGCCCGAGACCGGCGAGCAACTGGTCGAAGCGGGTGCGCGAGTCGGTCATCAGCTCCAGCACCGGGCCGTCGAACTGGACGACGTCGTGGGCGGCCGTCCGGATGACGAGCCAGGCCCGACGCGCGCCGCGGGTCCAGCGCCGCCCGCGCTCGTAGACGCCCCACTTGCCGCCCATCCGCAGGTGGGAGTGCAGCGTCAGGTCGCCTTCGAAGCGCACGAACAGGTGCTTGCCGCGGGCGTCGACCGATCGCACCGCCCGCCCCGCCAGCCGCTCCGGCCAGCGGTCCATCCGATGGCGCGGATGGGGCGTCTCGATCTCGAGGATCTCCTTGCCTACCAGCGCACTGCCAACCCGCAGCGCCGCATTGTGAATCGTGTCGCCCTCCGGCATCTTTGATGATCGTAGGCGTCTGTTTGCCTGGTTGTGCGGTGTTGTAGCTACGGCGCGGTCTGTCGTGAGTCGGCTCGCGGCAGAGTCTGGGCATGGAACTGGATCCAGGGCCACTCAGCGCGCTTTTCGAGGCGTCTGCGACTGCCGTTGGGGTCGGCATGGTCCTGGGCGGATTCGTAGCCGGTTTGGTGGGAGCGCTAGGTCGGCGAGGCCGTGACGAGTATGAGCGGGAGGTTGTGAATGCCGGCTATATGGCCGCCGCATTCTGCCTGGCGGCACGTCTTGTGGAGATAGCGACGATCATATAAGCTATTAGGAGATCTGCTATGAACGTTAAGAACGCGAACTTGGGCTTGGCGCTTGCGCTTGTGATTTACGCTGTTGGCTTTGTCTTGACGAAGGGCGAGCCCAATGAGCTGGAGGCGATGATCATTGCGCCGTTGTCTCTCGGGTCCGGCATCGCGCTCTGCACTTATCTGAGCCGGAGAGACCGGAGGCTGGGGCGTCCGCTCCCACCATCCCTGTTCAGGCGCTCAGGGTCAGGCGGCGAGGACCCTGAGTAAAGCCGGCGTCGACGAGGAGGGGCTCGAAGGGGGAGCCGACGACGGGGTCGCCGTCGAAGCGCTCGAGGGCGAGGCGCTTGATGTGGCCACGGCGGACGTGGTCGGCGAGGGCCTGAAGAGCTTCGGCGAGCCAGGGGGCGGGTGTGCCGTCGGGCATGAATGAGTCTTGGAGGGTGATCAGGCCCTTGCCGGAGCGCTCGGCGTAGAGGACTGGGTCGGCGTTGATGGTGACGACGTGGGCGCCGGCGACACGGGCGGCGCGGCGGTTGTCGTCGCGCTTCGGCCACGGGAGGGTGGCGCCGAACGGGTTGGCCGGGTCGGTGGCGGCGAGGACGAGCGGGCCGGCGGGATCGTCAGCGCGTAGGCCACGGAGCCGCTCGATCGCGGCCGGTAGGGCGAACTGGGCGCCGCCGAGACCCTCGACGAAGTAGCCGCGGCGGGCGGTGCCGAGCGTCTCGAGGTTGGCGAACTCGCTGTAGAGGGAGGAGAAGCCACCGGGGATGCCCTCGGCGAGGACGGTCTCGCGGGTGACGATCCCGTAGCGCTCGAGCAGCAACTCGGCCTGGGCGCGCAGGCGCGGACCGTGGGCGGGCGGGTCGCGGAAGAGGTTGGCGGTCAGCGACCAGCGGCCCTGGACTTGTGGTGCGCCAGGCCGGCGGCGGCGGGCGAAGCGGCGCGACGCCTCGCGGCGAGCGTTGGCCAGCGATAGGCGCGGTGCGCGCAGCGGAGCGAAGGCGTCGTTGGTCACCTCGCCGGCCCAGACGAGATCCCAGAGGGCCTCCTGAAGCTCTGTTGGCTCCGTACCCGCAACGTCGGCGATCAGGTCGGTCCAGAAGGCGGCGCCGCTGGCGAGCCGTAAACGGATCGCGTCGTGAATGGCGCCCACAGGGGCGTCGCCCTTGAACGGCGGCGGGCCGAGCCAGCGGGCGTCGTCGCGGAAGTAAAACGCGACCTTGCCTGTGTTACGGCCGAGCGGGCCCGCGCCGACCCAGACGATCTCGCCGCCGGCGCAGAGCTGGTCGAGCCAGGCGGGGGAGTAGGCGCCGGTGCGGCGCGCCAGGACGTCCTGCTCCCAGACGGCGGGAGCGAGCGCGAGCCCCTGGAGCGGAACCAGCATCTCGCGCAGGCGGTCCGGCCCCGCGCCCGAGGCGGGCGAAGCGTCGACGCCCTGCCAGGCCGGCAGGAAGCGGGCGAGCGCCTGTTGCTCGGCCGGCTCGACCTCCTTGCGCAGCGAGGCGAGCGAGGCGCGGCGCAGGCGGCGCAGCACCTCTGGGTCGCACCACTCGCGCTCGCTGCCGCCGGGGCGCAGCTCGCCGCGGACCAGCGCGCCGGCGCCCTCGAGCGCCTTCAGCACCGCAGTCGGGTCGACTACGTAACGGTCTTGTAGCTCGCGGGTCGTGAACGGGCCGTGGGTCCGCGCGTAGCGGCGGACCAACCGCTCGAACGGCGCCTCGACGCTCTCCAGGAAGGCGTCGGGCAGGCCGCCGGGCGGCACGGCGCCGAAGGCGTCGCGGTAGAGGCCGGCGTCCTCGGCCGCGATCCAGCGCTCCTCGCCGCCGATCCGCATCTCGATCGCGCGCCGCTCCCGGCCGAGGTCGAGCAGCATCCGTTCGGCCGAGACCGCGCCGAGGCAGCGCTGCTGCGCCTCGGCCGCCGTGAGGTCGCCGACGCCGCGCAGGACGTCGTGGAGCGCGTCGGAGTTGGCGGCCTGGGTGCGCTCGCTCAGGTGCTGGAGGTCGGCCTCGACCTCCTCCAGCGCTGCCGGGTCGATCAGCTCGCGCAGCTCCTCCTGGCCGAGCAGCTCGCGCAGCAGGTCGCGGTCGAGCGACAGCGCCGCCGCGCGCCGCTCGGCGTTCGGCGCGTCGCCCTCGTACATGTAGGTCGCGACGTAGTCGAACAGCAGCGACGAGGCGAACGGCGACGCGCGCTGGGTCTCGACCTCCACCAGCGACAGCTCGCGCGTGTGTAGTCCGCGCAGCAGGTTCTCCAGGCCGGGCAGGTCGAGCACGTCGCGCAGGCACTCGCGGTAGGTCTCGAGCACGATCGGGAACTGGCCGTAGCGCTTGGCGACCTCGAGCAGCGATTGCGCCTTCAGTCGCTGCTGCCAGAGCGGCGTGCGCTTGCCCGGGTAGGCGCGCGGCAGCAGCAGCGCGCGGGCGGCGTTCTCGCGGAAGCGGGCGCCGTAGAGGGCGGAGGCCGACAGCTCGCCGACGATCAGGTCCTCGACGGCGTCGGGCTCGACCAGGATCAGGTCGGCGCTCGGCGGCTCGTCAGCGTCGGGCAGGTGGACGATGATCCCGTCGTCGGACCAGATCGCGTCGGACTCGAGCCCGAACTCGTCGCGGATCCGGGCGGAGAGCGCGAGCGCCCAGGCCGAGTGGACGCGTCCGCCGAACGGCGACAGCACGCAGAGCCGCCAGTCGCCGATCTCGTCGCGGAAGCGCTCGACGACGATCGTCCGGTCCGACGGCACGACGCGCGTCGCCTCCTGCTGCTCGCGCAGGTAGGCGATCAGGTTCTTGGCGGCGCGCTCGTCGAGGTCGTAGCCGCCGTCGATCAGCTCGGCCGGCTCGCGGTCGACCGCCCAGCGCGAGAACTCGCCGATGGCGCGGCCCAGCTCGGCGGGGCGGCCGATCCCGTCGCCCTTCCAGAACGGGATCGCGCCGGGGGCGCCGGGCGCGGGGGTGACGATCACGCGGTCGCGGGTGATCTCCTCGATCCGCCAGGTCGACGCGCCGAGCAGGAACGTCTGGCCGGGGCGGGCCTCGTAGACCATCTCCTCGTCGAGCTCGCCGACCCGCCTGCCGTCGGGCAGGTTGACGCTGTAGAGGCCGCGGTCGGGGATCGTGCCGGCGTTGGTGATCGCGAGCTGCCGCGCGCCCTTGCGCGCGCGGATCGTGTCGGCGACGCGGTCCCAGACGATGCGGGGGCGCAGGTCGGAGAACTCCTCCGAGGGGTAGCGGCCGTCGAGCATGTCGAGCACCTGGTCGAGCAGCTCGCGCGGCAGGTCGGAGTATGGGTAGGCGCGGCGGACCAGCTCGTGCAGCTCGGGGACGCTCCACTCCTCGCCGCCGGGGCCGTCGTCGTCGCTTGCCGTCGTCGCCTTGCCGTCCTCGCCGATCGGCGGCGACGCGACCAGCGCGACGATCTGCTGGGCGAGGACGTCGAGCGGGTTGCGCGGGATCACCGTCGTCTCGATCTCCGCCGCGCGCATCCGCTTCGCGACGACCGCGCACTCGAGCAGGTCGGCGCGGAACTTCGGGAAGATCCGCCCTTTCGAGATGTCGCCGACGTTGTGTCCGGCGCGGCCGATCCGCTGCAGCCCGGCGGTGACCGACTTCGGCGACTCGACCTGCAGCACGAGGTCGATGGCCCCCATGTCGATGCCGAGCTCCAGCGACGAAGTGGCGACCAGGCAGGGCAGCTCGCCGGACTTCAGCAGCTCCTCGACGATCAGCCGCTCCTCGCGCGCGAGCGAGCCATGGTGGGCGCGGGCGATGTCGGCCGGGGCTCCATCCCCGCCGGCGAGCTCGTTGAGTCGGACCGCCAGCCGCTCGGCGGCGCGGCGGGCGTTGACGAAGATGATCGTCGAGGTGTGCGACTGGACGAGCTCCAGGAGCTCGGGGTAGATCGCCGGCCAGATCGAGCGGCGAGTAGCGGCGTTGGGGTCGTCGCCGAATCCCGTGCCGGCGAGCGGGTCGGCGTAGGGGGCCTCGACACCGGCCTGCGGGTCGAGCGACGGCAGTCCCTCGGCCCCCGGCGGCTCGTCTGCCGGATCGCCGGCGCCGTTGTCGCGGCCGACTCCGATCAGGTCGCCGCCGCCCGCGGCGGTGCCCTGACCGCCGACGGCCGGATCGGTCACGTCGTGCGCCCCCGGCTCGCGCATGTCGTCGACTGGCACCTGGATCCTCAGGTCGAGCGGCTTGCGGACGCCGGTGTCGACGATCTTGCACTTGCGCCCCGTGCCGACGAGGAAGCGGCCGACCTCCTCGAGCGGACGCTGGGTCGCCGAGAGGCCGATCCGCTGGATGCCGGGCGTGGCGGGGTCGCCGCCGTGCGCGAGGTGGTCGAGCCGCTCGAGCGTCAGCGCGAGGTGGGCGCCGCGCTTGGTCTGGGCGACCGCATGGATCTCGTCAACGATCGCCCACTCGACCCCGGTCAGGAACTCCCGCGCTCGCGAAGTCAGCATCAGGTAGAGCGACTCCGGCGTCGTGATCAGCACGTCTGGCGGCGTGCGCAGCATCGCCTGACGCTCCTTCTGCGGTGTGTCGCCGGTGCGGATCGCGACGGTGACGTCGCCGCCGATCCCCTTCAGCGGCCCGCGCAGGTTCTTCTCGACGTCGTAGGAGAGCGCCTTCAGTGGCGAGACGTAGACGAGGCGGGTGCGCTTCTCGCCCTCGGGCAGCGGGTCCGCGACCAGCCGGTCGAGGCCCCAGAGGAACGCCGCAAGCGTCTTGCCCGACCCGGTCGGCGCCGACACCAGGACGTTCTCGCCGCCGGCGATCGCCGGCCACGCCTGGGCCTGCGCCTCGGTCGGCGCCTCGAACGAGCGCGCGAACCAGTCGCTTACCTGCGGAGTGAACGAATCGAGCGCGGCCGTAGGCATGGAACCTTCGAGCGTACCGCGCGTTGGTGGCGCCTCCGACCGCCCGAGGGACGATTGACCACACCAGGGTGTGGTCAAAGCTCCATTCGACCCCCGAGGGCCCGCCGCCCGCGCGGAGAGCGGGACGGCGGGCCGATGGAAGGAGTGGCGGGCTAGAGCCCGGCGGGGTGCGTTGCGACGAAGCCGCGTGGCGAGCGCATCTGGGCGGTCCAACGCGAGCCGCCGATGCCGCGGGCGCTGGTGTCGAAGCGCAGGCCGGCGATCAGCATGTAGACGTGACCGCCATTGGCGCGGATCGTGATCCAGCGGCCGGGCCCGCGACGGCCCCAGGACATGAAGCCGGTCGATGCCATCGCACTGGTCATCAGACGGCCGCCGCGCAGCGCGTAGCTGACCGACCCCGAGCAGTCGTAGCCGCTGTCGTTGAGGATGGCGTGACCGCCGCCCCACTTGTAGGGCTTCTTGGCGATCTTGTTGCCGGCGCGGATCGCCGCCTGGACCTTCGCCGGCGCATTGGCGGGCGGGATCGCGAGGCCGGTGCTGGTCAGCTTTGCCTTCGAGCCGGCGGCGGTCAGCTTGCTCATCGGCGTGCCGGCGACGGCGCCGCCGCCGTTGGTCGCGCTGGTGTTCGCCGCTGCGCTGGCGCTCGGGGCGAGGCCGACGAACGCGACGGCCGCAAGCAGCGCAGTCTGTTCCCGAGCCTTCAGGGGTCCATCGACGCCGGCATGCGGCGCTTC
>CAMLNW010000147.1 GCA_946481495.1 uncultured Actinomycetes bacterium | reverse complement strand
CGCCGAGCTGCCGCGGGCGCAGCCAGCCGCCGTCTGCGGCGCGCCGCAGCTCGCCGATCAGGTCCTCCGGAGCGTCGGGCTCGCCGACGCGGACGGCGATCGCCAGCAGCAGCGGCAGCCCCGCCACGCGGTTGGCGAGATAGTCGAGCGCGCGCAGCGAGACGCGATCGGCCCATTGGGCGTCGTCGACCAGCAGGGCGAGTGGCCTGCCCTCGGCCAGGTCGGCCGCTAGCCAGTACAACCCGTGCTGCACGGCGAAGGGGTCGCCCGGCTTCGATCCGTCGCGCGCGGCGAAC
This sequence comes from uncultured Actinomycetes bacterium, assembly GCA_946481495.1. Next base: position 6,577 of record CAMLNW010000147.1, on the reverse strand, counting down.
ACGGGCGCTACGAGCGCGGCCGCGCCAGTCAGCGCCTCCACGCCGCCGAGCTCCGCGACCGCCGGCTCGAACAGCTGCCGTGCGACCCCGTACGGGAAGTCGCGCTCGTGGACGCCACCGCGAGCGCACAGGACGGCCACCCCCTGCTCAGAGCAGATCGCCGCCGCCGCGTCGAGCAGCGACGTCTTGCCGATCCCGGCCTCGCCCTCGATCGTCAGCACGCGACCCTCGCCCGAGGTGGCCGCGGTCACGGCGGCCCGGATCGAGTCGAGCTCTCCCTCCCGCTCCAGCAGTTCAGTCGTCGCCGCCATGCGCGGCGTCGATCCTACGTCGCCACCGCCCCTGCGCCGAGCGCCTCGGAGATCCCCAGCTCCGGCGTCGCCGCCAGCGTGAGCGCAAGGACGAGCGCCGACTGCGCGTCGCTGGGCGACCGGGCGACCTCGTCGAAGAGGTCTGCCACGAGAACCGCCGCCGCGTCGCCAGTCTCGTCGCGCAACGGCTCGACAGCGAGCCGCGCGAGCGCGAACAGCTCCATCGGGTCGCCACCGCCGATCATCCCGCCACCTAACCCGGTGAGCGCCGAGACGGCGCGCGCGCCGATCGGCGACGGCACGTGCTCGCGCGGCGGTGGCGGCGGACCCGCGTCGAGCGGGCCGTCGCCGCGCAGCAGCGCGTCGAGCTGTCCGCCGCAGACAAGCGCCAGCGCGTCGTCGGACAGGCCGGCGGCATGCGCGCAGCGCAGTGTGATCGCAAGGCCCAGATCAACCTCGCCGTAGGGCGCGTCGCTGCCCCAGAGGATCCGTCCCGGGGGGACGAGCGCGAACAGCGCCAGCAGGTCGGCCGGGTTCCACCAGGCGGTGTCGAAGAAGAGGTTCGGGTGGTCGGCGAGCTCGCGCCAGAGCCAGCCGAGATCGGAGATCCCGGCATGGGCGAGGACGATCGAGCAGCCGCGATGGCGACGCGCCAGCTCGGCCAGCGGCCGACCGAAGGACCCGACGCCGCGTCCCGCATGGACGACGAGCGGCACACGCGCCTCCGACGCGGCCGCGACGATCTCCTCGACGCCTGGATGGTCGATCGCGAACGCCTCCGCCCGCGGATGCAGCTTCAGTCCCCGCCCCCCGGCCGCCAGCGCGTCGCGCGCCGCCGCGCCCGGGCGCGGCTCGCGCGGATCGAGACGCGCGAATGCCACCAGGCGCTCCGGATGGCGGCGGCTCTCCTCGAGCACGCGCTCGTTCTCGGCCGCGTAGCCAGTCGTCACGCAGAGCGGGAAGATCGCCGACCGCGCGTCGAGCACCTCGAGGTCGTCGACGTGCTCTGCAGACGACCGCGCGCTCCCGTCGACGTCGACTCCGGTATGCGCATGCACGTCGAACGGCGCGCACGCCGGCGGCCGGCGTGCCGCGATCTCCGCGCGCACGACGCTGCGCAGCAGGCCGGACTCGATCGCCATATGGCGATCGTCGCCGACCGCCACGCCGCTCGCCTCAGGCGCCCACCCTGATCTTTCGCAATCTCAGGGTCCCGCCCTGATGCGAAGCGCGCCGCTGCGACCGAGGATCGTCACATGGCCAAGACCTACGGCGCATGACCGAGACGGTGCTCACCACGCTCGCCCGCTTCGGCGGCGAGTCGCTGATCGCCTGCGGCAAGGTGATCGCCACGAGCCTGAGCCCGCCGCCCGCCGGCGAGGTTGACGGCCGCGCGGCGCGGGGTACGCTCGAAGTGAGTCGAGCCAGGAGGAGCAATGGCGAAGGTGCTGGTGGTCGCAAACCAGACGGCGGAGTCCGACGACCTGCTCGCGGCGCTGCGTGAGCGCGCCGGCCGGGGCGACGCCGAGTTCACGGTCCTGATCCCCGCGACGCCGCACGGCGTGGCGTGGGCGGCGAACATGGCGGCCGACAAGGGGCGCGAGGAGGCCGAGCGACATCGCGACGCGCTCGTCGGCCGGCTGCGCGCGACCGGGCTGCCGGTCAAGGAGGCGATCGTCGGCGACCCGGACCCGCTGGCGGCGATCACCGACGCTTGCAATCTGGGCAGCTACGACGAGCTGATCGTCTCGACGCTGCCGCACCACCTCTCGAAGTGGCTCCACCTTGACCTCCAGCGCAAGGCCGAGCACGCGACCGGCCTGCCGGTGACCAGCGTCGAGACGAAGGCCGCTTAGCTCGAGCGAAGGATCTTCGGGGTCAGAGCCCGCAAGATCGTTCGGCGAGGCTCGTCAAGGACCGAGCTCGGCGCGCAGCGCTCGCAGCTCGGCGCTGAGCTCCGCGACTTGGCGCTCGAGGCTGTCGACCCGCTCTTCGAGTTCGGTCGAGGCGGTGGCTGGAGCCGCGGTGGAGGGAGTGACTCCGGCGAGCGGATCGCCGTGTGCGAGCGTGGCCACCGAGACGGGCGCCGCGACCGGCTCCTCCCCGCCACCGCCGTCCAGCAGTTGGACGAAGCGACGCTCCTTCTTGCCAGGCTGCCGGTCGAGCCCGACGACCAGGTCGCGGTCGATCAGCTTCAGCAGCGTGTCCTCGACCGCCGCCAGATCCGCGAACTTGTACAGCCGCTCGGTGCGCTGCTTCAACTCGCCGGGAGTCTGCGGCCCGCGCAGCATCAGGACCGCGAGCATCGACAGCTCGTCGTCGGCCAGCTCGAGCGCCTCGTCGAACAGATGGCGGTACTTGCGCGAGCGGCTGCCGGCGCCGCTGGCGAGCCGCGTCCAGCCGCGACGGCCAAGCCGCTCCAGCGCGTCGAGCACGACCTCGTCGTCGTACTCGACGACCGGGTCGCGGTTCGTCGCCTGATTGCAGGCCAGCCGCAGCGAGTTCACGCTCAGCGGATAGGCGTCCGGCGTCGTCCGCCGCTTCTCGATCAGCGCGCCGAGCACACGCAGCTCAGCAGCGTCAGGCGGATTCGGTCCGGCGTAGTAGGCGTTCATGCGAAGCGCAATCTAACCGGCGTGGTGCTCGCTACGCGCCAGTGATACGTCATCGGCATCCGCTCCGCTACCGATCGAGCGCGCTTCCCGACCCGCCGCCGCAAAGCGCTCAGCTAGCCGGCGCCAAGAGATCGCCAGTGCAAGCTGATCCTCCAACGACCGACCGGCCCTCTCCCGCAAGTGAACGGGGTCGTAATCACCGCGGAACCGTCGCAACATGTCCACATATCTTATATGCAGGCCCTCCATTCGCTATGGCTACTTGCGCAGGAGAGCGACTGACTCGATGTGCGGGGTCTGGGGGAACATGTCGACCGGGCGGACAGTGACGAGCTCGTAGCCGGCGTCGACCATCTGGCGGGCATTGGGGGCGAGCGTGGTCGGATTGCAGGAGACGTAGACGATCGTCGGGGCGCCGACCTCGAGCACGCGACGGACGACCTTCTGCGAGAGACCGGCGCGCGGCGGATCGACGACGACTACGTCGGCGGTGCCCTCCTCCTCGATCAGCGGGCGCATCGCGGTGCGGATGTCGCCGGCGTAGAAGCGGGCGTTGTCGATCCCGTTCAGCTCAGCGTTGGCGATCGCGTCGGCGACCGCCTCCTCGACGATCTCGACGCCGATCACCTCGCGTGCCTCGAGCGACAGCGCGATCCCGATTGTGCCGATGCCGCAGTAGAGGTCGAAGACGCGCTGGCGGCCGGTCAACCCAGCTAGCTCAGTCGCAATCCCGTAGAGCCGCTCGGCCATCTCGGTGTTGGTCTGGAAGAAGGCCTCCGGCGAGATGCCGAAGCGCAGCTTGTTGCCACCTAGCTCGAGTTCCTCGAACAGCTTCTTCTGGCCCTTGATCAGCGACGTCTCGCCACCGAGCGTCGTCTCGCCGAGGCCCTCGATGTTGGTGGTCAGGAAGCTGTCGGCCGGAACAGAGGCCGCAAGGACGTCGGTCTCGAGCTCCTTGCGGCGGGTGACCAGGCGCGCCTGCAGCTCGCCGGTGCGGCGGCCCTCGCGGATCACCAGGTTGCGCAGCACGCCCGACTGGTCGCGGCGGTCGTAGGCGGGGATCTCCTGCTCGCGACACCAGTCGGCGATCGCGTTGCGCAGCTCGTCGACCCGCTCGGAGGCGAGCACGTCGACGGTCAGCTCGTCGATCACGTCCCAGCGGCCGGCGCGGTGCGAGCCGAGCACCATCCGGCCGTCGTCGCCTTCGCCGAACGAGTACTCGACCTTGTTGCGGTAGCGCAGCTGCTCGACGGCGGGAATGATCGGCTCGACCGGCGGCGCCTCGAAACCGCCGAGCCGCTCGAGCGCCTCGACGACCTGGCCTTGCTTGACCTCGAGCTGACGCTCGTAAGGCAGCACCTGCCATGGCGCGCCGGCGTGCGGGACGGCCGGCTCGATCCGATCGGGCGCCGGCTCGAGCAGCTCGACCATCGTCGCCTCGGCGTAGGAGCGCTTCGACTTGCCGACCCGCGCGCGCACTCGGTCACCTGGCAGCGCGCCGCGGACGAAGACGACGAAGCCGTCGGAGCGGCCGACGCCGGCGCCGCCGTAGGCGAGCGAGTCGATCGTGACCTCGAGCTCCTCGTCGCGCTTCGGGCGCGGGCGGCGCGCAGCCGGAGTGGCGGGAACGTCGGCCACGCCTACTTCAGCCGCTGATCGATCGTGCGCAGAACCGTCTTGCGGTTCGCGTGGCGCTTCTCGTGCTCGCGCACCTTGCGCAGGTCGGCAGGGGGCAGGCCGTCGAGCCGCGCCTGGACCTGGGCGGCGGTCAAGTCCTCATAGGCGGCGATCGGGAAGCTCGATCCCATCCCGGCCGCGCGGCGTGCCTTGTCGGTCGCCTTCGCGCGCGCCTTGTCGGCCTTGGTCGACACGATGTCCTCGAGCTCGCCGAGCACGTCGTTGGTCTGGCGCCGCCCGCGTTCGATCAGGCTGGTCACGAGGTCCTGGGCGTCGTCGGCGGTGACCCGGCCACGACTGACGGCGTCGTTGAGCGCATCCTCGATCCGCTCGCGCGTGAGCATCACCATTCCGAGCGGGTCGATCAGACCATGGAGCGCCTCGCGCAGATCGCCGACGCCGCCGGTCGCGGCCTTCTTCGAGGTTCCGCCTGTCTTGCGTCCCGCGCCGTCGCGCCCTTGCTCCGCCATGTCTGAACTGCCTCCTGGTCCGAATCGGTTCGCCAGTCTGCGACTGGACTATCGCAGGCCGAACGAGGCGACGACCGGGGCGTGGTCGGACAGCCTGATCGCCAGCCCGTCCGGCCCGGGAACCTCCCGCTCGGCGCCGGCCAAGGCCGTCGGCGGCGCGACGACGTCGAGCGAGCGGGCGAGCAGGTGGTCGATCGCGCGCGGTGCGGTCGGCGCACCGAGGCCGAAGCGCTCGCTCAGGTCGTCGAAGGCGGCGCGGTGGTCGGCCGGGCGCAGGTTGAGGTCGCCGCCGAAGACCAGCGGGTCGCCTTTGGCCCACTTCGCTGCGAGCGCGGCAGCGTGCAACGCCTCGGCCCTCCCACGGCCGGTGCTCGGCACCGACAGGTGCATGCAGGCGACGACGAGCCGGCGTTCCTCCGACAGCTCCAGTCGCGCCATCAGCAGACGCCGCCGCTCCGGCCGCGTCGCGAGCGTCTCGGCCCGCGTCGCGACGATCCGCGCCGGCGGCCGGACGAGCAGCATGTTCGAGCCGCCCTCGTTCGAGCCGATCAGGTCCGGGTTCCATTCGGCGAGACGGGCGCGCAGCGACGACAGGGAGTTGCGCGAGGTCAGGTCGCGGACGCCGGCTGCGCCGGTCGCGCGCTCCAGAGCGGTCAGCCAGCGCGGCGGCGCCTCCTGCAACAAGGCGACGTCCCACTCCCAGCCAGCGAGACGGGTGGCGAGCTCCGCGCGCAGCGATCTGTTGACCTGAACATGGGTGGCGTCGCACTCATCGCGACGCAGCCACTTCGACCGCCAAGTCAGCAGCTCGCGATTCGGTGGGAAGTCGCGCCCATGGAAGAGGTTCCAGGTAAGAAGCCGCAATACGATGCCGGGGTGACTCGTCATTTCCTGACCGGCGCCGAGCTTACGCGCGGCGAGCTGCTCGCACTGATCGGCCGCGCCGCCGAGCTCAAGGCCGACCGCCTGGCCTCGGATGCGCTCGCCGGCAAGAGCGTCGCGCTGGTCTTCGAGGCACCGTCGACGCGAACGCGGGTCTCGTTCGAGGTCGGCGTCTCCGAGCTCGGAGGCACACCGGTCGTGCTGCGCGGCGACGAGCTGCAGCTCTCGCGCGGCGAGTCCCCGCGCGACACGGCGATGGTCCTGTCGCGCTTCGTCCACGCGATCGGCATTCGCACCGGCGACCACGCGCCACTCGAGGAGCTCGCCGAGCACGGCACGGTGCCGGTCGTGAACATGCTCACGCGCGACCACCATCCCTGCCAGGCGCTCGCCGACCTGCTCACGCTGCAGGAGCGCTTCGGCACGCTCGACGGCCTGCGGCTCGCCTACGTCGGCGACGGCAATAACGTCGCGGCGTCACTGATGGTGCTCGGCGCGAAGGCCGGCGTCGACGTCGTCGTAGCCAGCCCCGCCGATCTCGCGCCGACGGCCGCCGCGGTCGAGCTGGCGCAGGCCGGCGCCGAGGGCTCCGGTCGCGCAACGGTCGTCACCGACCCCCACG
>CAMLNW010000146.1 GCA_946481495.1 uncultured Actinomycetes bacterium | reverse complement strand
AGCAACTGCGTGATGTGGGTGTGGTCCTTGGCCCGTCGGAACGAGACCATGACCTCGGCGCGCGGACAGTCCCACCCCGTCGAGATCGCGTCCTTCGCAACCAGCACCCGGACGTGATCGGCCTCCTGCACGCGTTGCGGTTCGATCCACTCGACCTCCCAGCTGCCGAAGGTCTGCGTGGTGTGGCTGCCGAAGACGTGGCGCACCGCCTCGGATCCGAGCTCCGGAAACTCCTGGTAGATCTCGTCTAGAGCGCGTCCGAGCTGGTCGGCATCGGGCGTATTCGGCGCCTGCAAAACGAGCAGCGGGCGCACGGGCTCGCCCACCTGCTGGGCCTTAGCGTATCTCTCCCAGCGTTCGCTCGAGTCGCGCAGTTTCTTGGCCGCCCGCCGCACGAGCACGGTGTCGAAGTTGCCAGTCTCCGCCGGAATGTCGAGCACCAGCGTGTCCTTGACCAGACCCGACTCCTGGACGCGGAACCCATCTACCGTAACCGGAGGCAAAGCCCGCCGCGCGCGGTCCGCATCCGCCGCGCTCATCGCCTCTTTGAAGCGCTCGATAGTCGCGGAGATGCCCCACACGATCGGGATCGGCGGATACCCGTCGTGCCCGTTGACCAATCGACGCACGATCGTTGGCTTGTCGCGGCTCGTCTTCGCATTGAAGCCGCGGTGGGCCTCGTCGAGAATCAGATAGACGGTCAGGTCATCGTCTTCGATCGTGTTCGCGATCGTCTCCCAGATCGTCCACCCTTGAAGGTCCGGGCGGGCCGCCGCCGTCATCGTCGGGAACACACCCTGGTCGCTCTCTTCGTGCCCGCGCGTCAGCAGTGAGTTCTTGGTCAGCTTCCCAGTGTTGAGGAAGTACACTTTCCCAGGATCGAGACACGGCTTTGCGAACGGCGGCTGGATCGTGACTAGGTCGGTCGCCGAGAACTTCTCCGACGCCTCCATGAGCCTGAAGCGCGTCTGGTCGTTGAGGTTGGGGTCGTCTGAGAACCAGATGACCACGGCGCCGGGATCGGGATCGACCTCGAACGCCTCGTTCCCATAGAACAGCGCCTCGATCACCGCCGCGGCCATGACCGTCTTGCCAGCGCCGGTCGTCGCGCTGAGCGAGACCGACGACTCCTTCCCCTCAACCTCGTAGAGCTGCTTCGCGCGTCCCAGACTGCGCAGAACGTCGTCGACCGCATCCGCCTGGTAGTCCTTGAGCGTGAACTTCACCAGACACTCCTACCTGGAGCAACCTCGAAGTTCCTTAGGTAGGACTCGTGGAGCCGCACCGGCGCGACGTGCTCCGGGAGCTCGCGCGAGATCGTCTCGAAGAGTCGCGCCTCGTCAGTCACGATGAACGCGACCGCAATCTCTGTGACATCCCGCATCGAAGCGAGAAAAGGCTCGACCAGGTCAAGGTCAGCGAGCACCCCGTAGGTCTCCGCAACGTCCCAGCCGGCGGATATGTCTTCGATGCGCCTGCCGCGCGCGCCGGCTCGAAGCCAGAGGAGCGGAGCGATGCGCTTGAAAGCCCGTCCGCTCGCCACCCGAAGAGGCGCCTCATAGGTCAAGGCAAAGAACTCCACATTCTCCTCGAGCCCCTCGGCCATCGAAGACGGGTACCTGAACCTGTACGAACCATTGACTGGCTCCCCGGTATGCGTACGGCCGGTAACGGCCGCCGTGATGCGCGGCTTGGTGATGTGCTCGCAGATCCCAAGATCCTCCCAATCCGGATCCCCTGGGCGAAGCCCGCGCATCCTGAGGCCGTCCTGCTCGGCGGCCGACACCTCGTTGTTCGTGATGCTGATCGACTTGCGACGGCCTCCGTCTTCCCCGTTCAAGCGCATCACCGCGTGGGCAGTCGTTCCGGAGCCCGAGAAGAAGTCGAGGACCAGCGCGTCCGGCTTGCTACCGACGAACAGGCGCAGGGCGTCTTCGACTGCGTACGGTGACTTTGGGAACGGGAATTGACGACCAGGCACCAGCGAGGCGAGGGTCCGCGTCCCATAGTTGCCCGCGAAATGCGACCGAAGGTTCCATTGCGTCGACGACGCTGCCACGGGCTCCTTGTCCGTGACGTAGTAAGCGATTACGCCGCCGTACTCATCCATCCCCTCGACTTCCGCCCGCCCCTCCACGATGTCGCGCAGAGCACCCGCCATCAGGTACTGAACAACATAAGCTTGAGGTTTATCGGGAAGGTGGCGAGTGACTCGTACGTATCCGTTCTCCAACCGCGACCGTAGCTCGGACGGGATGAGCCCCCAGCAACGCTCGATCCCGTCGTCGCTCAGCGGCCAGATGGCGAGGCAATCTGATGGGCACTCGACAGTCGGCCGATCGTCACCAAACGCGCACGCCTCTCCGACAGAGTCGATGCGCTTGGTGACCTGGTTGACGAATATTGGATAGAACTGGTTCGGACGGTCCGAGGCCGGGTTCCTACGTCGCAGGGTCTGCCAGTGAATCGGAGTGCGCTTCGCTGGCGAGCTGTCATTAACGTCCTGAGCGGGTGTGGCGCTCTTGCCGTTCTGAGCAGCGGCAGATGGGTCGAACGGCAGGCTGTTCAGCGGATAAGGTCCGCGATCCACCTGCTGGCCGCCGAAGCGCACGACATAGATGTACTCGTCGACACGGTTGAAGCCCTCAGACCTCGGTGCTCCCCGCGGGTTGATCACGGCGCTGATCATGTGCGATGTAGACCCTGGAAACACCTGGTCCAACAGCAGGCCCAGCCGCAGATACTCCTTCTCGTCGATGGTGACGATCAATACCGAGTCGTCCGGGTTCAGCAGGTCCTTCGCGAGCAGCAGCCGCCGCTCCATGAAGGCCAGCCACTTCGAGTGCCGATAGAGATCGTCACTCTCGACGTAGTCGTTGTTGTACTTCCAGTCCCTTGCGCCAGTGTTGTACGGCGGGTCGATGTAGATCGCGTCGACCTTTCCGCGATGCGTGAACAGGAGCGCCTGCAGCGCGTGATAGTTCTCGGCGTTGATGACCGTATGGAATGGCTTGTCGCCGCCGCGCTCGACTTTTCCCGTCGAGACCAGCCCCGGGTAGATCGGGTCGCGGAACTCGGCGACAACGACGAGGTCGTCGCGCGACGCGGTCGTGGGCGCCTCGGCGGCGTCCTGATCGAGCGGCGCGAGCTCGACCTCAGCCCCGTTCGCGGCGGAACCGGTCACTCGCCACAGGCGCTCATCGGCCTTCGTGGGCGTCTCGCCGCGCGGCGGAAGGATCCGGACCTTGTCGCCGCCGCGCACGGGCCGGCCCGGCAGCTCGACCACCTCGGGAACGTGCCGCTCAAAATTGAGACCGAACGAGCGCCTGTCCGCCAGCGCGGCAACCTCGCGCCGCAGGTCGGCGGCGAGCACGTCGTCGGTACGGGCAACTTGGCGGATCAGATCGTTTAGGCGGGACACATTCCTCCTTCTACTTCGCGGCGGCCGCAACGGTAACGACGCCGCGCGAGAACGTGGCGAGGATACGTTGGTGGGTCTGCCTTGGGAGGTGGCGATTCCCGGGCTCCCCGAAAGGGGTTCCCGGACGGGCGGGCGCCCCCGCGAGAAGATCGTCGAGCCCTGGGCGCGACACGAGCAGCAATCCGTGGGTGGCGCGTGTGCATGTCACCGCGAGCCGGCCGAACGCCGAGTTGAACTCGTCGAGCTGCGCCGCCCCGGTGAGCGGATGGATCGCGACGGTGATGCCGTTGGTCTGGCCCTGCCACGAATCGACCGTCGAGGCCAGCAGATCCTTCTCTGAGAGTCCGTGCCTGCCCCGGAGCCGCTCCACGGCGTCCGTGGCGTCGTCAACAGCCTGGTTCCGCGTCGCGAGCACTGCGATCAGCGGGTCGGTCGGCTCATCTCCCGGTGAGCAAGTGTCGACCCCACCATCCGGCGACCCGCTGTCGTCGTACCGGGCTTTCTCGAGCGAGAAGCCCGCGCCGAAGAGCCCGTCGAGCAGGTCCTCAACGAAGCGGATCAGCGGGAGGTCGACGTCAGGTGCCTCCGCCTCCTCGAGCCCGTCGACCTCGACCAACACCGGCGTGCCCGTGGAGACCTCAGCCCAGACGACCGCCGCGACGGCGGCCATCTCGCCGACATTCATCGCACGGTCGCCGGGAGCGGCGACGCAGTCGAGCGCCTCCCACTCGGGATAGAACGCACGCCAGAGAGCGAGCTGTGCCGCGGTCGGGCGCCACACCGTCGGCAGCTCAGCCGACCATGTGCGCGGATCGTCGACGTACGCGGTCGGCCATGCCCGATACGGGTTGTAGCGGGCGTCGCTGCGCCAGGGGTTCGAGCCGACCTCGATCGGCGGCAGCTGTCCGACGTCCCCAACACCGACCGTAATCGGAGCCAGGCTCGCCACCTTGTCGAAGAGATGATGCGGAAGCTGCCACGCCTCGTCGACGAAGAGCACGTCAAACGGCGCCTCGCCGTTCGCTCCCGGCCCGAACCGTCCCAGCAGCCGCTTGCGCTCGCCGATCGCACCGAGCTTGTGGGACGTGGCGACGATCACGCCGCAGGCGTCCGGGATCGCGCTCGTCTTGACGGCGACCTCCGCGCTCGCGTGGACGTCATCGGGGACGTCGTCGTAGCGGTCGCTGCTCGAGAACAGGCAAACCCGATCCTTGCCGAGGCTGCCGCCAAGCGACTCGGCGATCGGCCACAACTGACGGTTCTGGAAAGCAACCACCGCGACGCGCAGGCAGCGCTGATGATCCAGCGCATCCGTGACAAGCCGCTTCAATGCGTACGACTTGCCGGCCCCCGCCGCGGCCTTCAGCAGGATCCGGTCCAGCTCCGCCGACCCGGACAGCGCGTCGAGCAGCTCCCCGCTCGCGGCCTCGGCTATCGCGGCGTTCCGCGCGGCGGCGCGAGCGTGGTGGACCGCCTCGGCGGCGGTGACCCGCGGCGCCTCGAACGTTACCTCGCCTAACTCAGTCGAGGTCATCGGCGATAACGTCCTCTGGCGCGCGCGTCGCCGGCTCAGCGCTTGGATCTCCGACCGTCGCCGCGATCCCCGAGACCTCGAAGGCGTCCTCGTCGACGACCGGCGGCCAGACCTCCGGGTTGAGCTCGCCGTTGGCCCGCCGCTCCGCGAGGGTGTCTGCCCACTCCGCCTCGGCGACCTCGTGCGGCCGGCAGCAGTAGCGATGGGACGCGGGGTCCTCCCCGTAGGCCTCCGGAGTGCAGTCGGGCGTCGGCGCCGAGGTTGAGTCGGCCTTCGGCCGGGCGACGGGGAGCTGGCTGTTCCCCTTGAGATCGCCGAACCAGCTGAAGTCCGCCACTACGAGCTCGTCGCCCAGCGCGAGGTCGGGCACGACCTCTGGCGACCACTTGAAGTGCCTCTTGATCTCGTCCACCAGCTCGAGCGGCCCGATGGACAGCCCGGTGACCTTGAAGCTCGCGCGGTGCAGCGTCACCCCTACTCCCAGAGACTCGACGCAGGCGCGCTCGCCAACGTGCAGCAGCACGATCCGGCTCTCGTGCCCGATCCGCCGTGAGTCGACCTCGAGCGTCAGCGGATCCAGCGCGCTGACGCGGGCCGTGGCGACCTCGCGCGAGCCCGCGTTGCGTGCGGCGTCCAGTGCCGATTGCGGGTTCGTCAGCGCCAGCAGTTGCGTCGCGCACCTGGCGTCGGACTCCACCGTCGGAACCAGCGAGTTGCGCCAGTGGCGGTAGGTGCGCCCGAACCGGACGAGGTCGGAGGCGTGGAGTGCGAGCCGCCGCCGCCAGACCGCCTGGGCGTCGCCCTCGACCGCGCGGTGCACCGTCCGCAACGTCGAATCCGGCACCTCGGACAGCGCCGCCAGCGCCTGCTCGACGCCATCCATCTTGTAGCTCAGCTCGTCGCGGATCAGCTCGTTGTACCTCGTCGGCTCGGCCGGACGCGCGCTTCCACGGGTCGTGCCGGTGAACGCGGCGTGGATCACGTCAGATCGGCGGTTCGTCAAGCGCGCGCCGGGAGTGTGCTCCTCCGCCTCGATCGCGTCGGACAGTTCACGGTGATCGACGGGGCTCGACGGGGACGCGGCCGCCCAGGCGACGAGATAGTCGAGACGCATCGCGTTCACCGCCGGGCCGCCCGCGACGACGTGCGCGGCGAGCGCCGTGCGCACGTCGATGATCGGGCAGCGCAGCGTCAGCGCGCGAGCGCGGTCCTCCTCGAGCAGGAACGACACCGCGGTCCGTGATCGCTCGGGCAGCTGAGGGGGCACCTGCGCCTTCTCGCCGTTGAAGGTCAACGCTGGGCGCCCCATGTCCTTGTCGCGACTCCAGCGCAGGCGAGACAGCTCGATACCCGCGAGGTTGTCGGCAATCGAAGTCAGCAAGTCCGCTGTCGCCGCATCCGGGACCACCAGGTGGACCGGCGCCGGATCGCCTGGATCGGCCTGGCGCCGATCCTTGAGCACGGCAATCAGGTCGGCGCCGAGGTGCTTCATGATCTTGCGGCGCGTCTCCGAGCTCTGCGGGTCGTCGAACACCTCGACGCGCCACTCGCCCGGCCCCTTCGCCGAGACCCGCTGCGTCGCCAGTCCGTAGACGCCGAGAGCGGCGCTGTCGGACTTCGCGACGACTACGTTGACAGTCCCCGGCTGTCCGGCCTGGTCGAGGCGGGCCTGCCCCGTGCTCTGTCCTACTCCGCTCATGGTGGCGCGAACCCGCGCCGCCGTTGACTCAGCCACACCGGACGCATCCCCGCTCCCGTCTACGAGCCCGACGAGTCGCGGACGCTGGGTGAGCGGTACTCCGACCTCCACCAAGAGGTCCGTCGGGTCGCCGGAGCGGCGCAGCTCGTCGCGGCAGAACGAGAAGAGGGTGCAAGAGCTGCACGACGCCGGATCGAACGTCGCCTGGAGGTGGCCGACGTACTCGCCAAT
>CAMLNW010000145.1 GCA_946481495.1 uncultured Actinomycetes bacterium | reverse complement strand
TGCTGGCCCGCTCGGAAGCGACGCGCCGGCAGTTGCGCGCGGCGGCCGGCGAGGAGCGCGATCACTTGGCGTGGTGCGCGCAGCGCCTGCGCGATCGCCGTCGCCGCACCCGCGGGCGCCTCCGCAGCTGCCGGTACCGGCAGCGTCACGCTGACTCTCGGAGGATCCGGCAAAGCCGCCAAGAGCCTCACCGACGCCGGTGTCAAGCCGGGCGCGATCGCACCGGCGACGAAGCGGGGCAAGCGGGTTGCGCTGCCGGTTCAGAGCATCGCGGTGGGCAAGTCGGCCACCGTGACAGTGCGCGGCGGTGCGAGCTTCAAGGTTGGCAAGCGCCTGCTGGGGTTGCGCTCGGTTCGTGTCGCGATCACGTCTGGGCAAGCAACCATTAGCGCCAAGGCCGGCAAGCGCCGCACCACCCTCTTCGCGGCCAAGCTTCTCAAGGGCAAGGTCAAGCTCGACCGCTCCAAGACCACTGCTGAGCTCACCGGGGCCAAGCTCGCCCTGACTCGCAAGGGCGCGAAGCTGCTGCGCGACAAGCTCGGCGTCGACGGGATCGCCGCTGGCGCGGTCGGCAAGCTCGGCGTCGTCGCTCGTCCGAAGAGCGGCGGCGGCAACGGCGGCTCGGGTGGCGGGCCCGGAGGCGGCGGCCCGCAGACCGGACCGCTCGGGAAGGAGCCGCCGGTCCTCGCGCGTCCGGCCGGCGCGGTGGATGTGACGAGCGCGTCGCTCACTTGGCGCCCGCGCGAGTCGTGGATCCAGTACATCCACACTGGCGAGGGCACGTCGGTCTCCGGTGGCGCCGCGAACGGCCCCACCGAGGTCAAGAGCGGCGACCCGACAGCGAGGGTCTACTCCTTCAACTTCCCGTTCGCCAACGGCTGGTACGAGGCTGCAACGGGCAAGGCCGCGATCTACTTCAACGGTGGCGTCGGATTCCGCTACAGCGGCCACGGCATCAACTTCTCGTCGTCCAAGCCGGAGATCGAGATCAACGGCGGAGCGTCGCGGGCGATCTTCACCTTCGACGGCACCGAGGACACCAAGTACGACAACGAGCGCGGCGTGCTCGTCAACCTGCACCCGTCGCCGATCCAGACGCCGCCGAACGGGACGGTCACCTACACCGACGTGTCGGCCACGATCCCCGCGGAGACGGGGGCGTCGGTGTTCGCGGGCTTCTACCCCGGCAACAGCGAGTTCGGCTCGCTGACGGTCTCTTTCACGACCCCCTGAGGAGCTAGACGATGGGCAGATACACAGGGCCGCGCGAGCGGCTGTCACGCAGGGCCGGAATCGACCTCGAGCTCAAGGGCGAGCGGCGGATGGCCGGCAAGGGCGCCGTCGAGCGGCGCGGGACTCCGCCTGGCCAGCATGGCTCGGGCTTCCGCCGCCGGCCGTCGACCTACGGCATCCAGCTCCAGGCGAAGCAGAACGCCAAGCACTACTACGGCATCCGCGAGCGCCAGTTCCGCAACTACATGAAGGAGGCCTCGCGCGGTGGGGAGGGCGTGACCGGCGAGCGGCTGCTCCAGCTGCTCGAGCTGCGGCTCGACAACGTCATCCACCGGCTCGGCTTCGCGGCGACGCGCGCACAGGCGCGCCAGTTTGTCACCCACCGCCACATCGACGTCAACGGCCGCCGCTGCAACATCCCCTCGCGGCGCCTGGCGCCCGGCGACATCGTCTCGATCCGTGCCGAGAGCCCCGTCCGCGACAAGGCGACCGAGGCCGGCGACCTGTCCGAGCGCGTCCCGCCGTGGCTGCTCGCCGACACCGAGGCGCTGATCGGACGCGTCGTCCACGTGCCGCGGCGCGACGAGATCCAGGCTCCGATCGAGGAGCAGATGATCGTCGAGTTCTACAGCCGGGTCTGAGGCCCGGCGATGCTCACACCGCTGCCCTTCGCCCTGCAGGCCACGCAGGCGTGCGTCCCGCACGCCGAGCTCGCGCTGTCGCTGGCGGCCGCGTTCCATGACGTCGACGCCGAGCGGGTTGACGGACAGATCGAGCGACTGGCGGACCTGCTGCTCGTGCGGCAGCCAGCGGAGCCGATCGACGAGCTCCACGCGCTTGCGGATCTGCTCGACGACGCCGCGATGCCGGAGTCGGTCGTCGGCAGCGATGTCTGCGGCCTGATGCTCGACGACGCCCTCGCGCACGGCGCCGCTCATCCGCTCGTGCGCGCGGTGATCGCCGTCGAGGCCGGCCGTCGCCGCGGTCTCGAGCTGGGGATCGTCAGCAACGGCAGCGAGCACTGCATCGGCAACGAGCGACTCGACGAGCCGCTGCTCGTGCGCGCGGACAGCGGCGCGGTCGTCAACGCGGAGGAGCTCTCCGACACGCTCCAGTGGCACTGCTCGCATGAGGTCTGCGGCCTGTTGCTCGACGAGCTCGAGCAGCGCTGGCTGCTCTGGACACGGATCGACGACGCCCTCCTCGCTGCCAACCTCCGCCTCAGCCTCCCGCTCGACGACGAGTCGTCGCAGGTCGCCCGGTTAAGGCTCGAGCGCGTCCGCGCTCGCCTCAACTGAGCACGTGTCCCGGCCTTCGACACATCCCCTTCGGCTCGCCTAACATGACCCGGATGCCGTCCCTTCTTCGTCTGCTGCTCGTCGCGCTTTTCGCGATGGCGGTGCTCGTCGCTCCGGCCGCTGCGCAAGCTGGAGTGACGGTGATGATTCAGCCACCCGACAAGGGGAGCTCCGCGACGATCTCTACCGACGACGTCCCCGAGAGGGACCGGGAGATGAACACGACCTACACGATCGCCCGGCCGTCGGGCGCTCCGCAACGGGTGCAGGTCGTAGGCGGCGTCTCGATCCGCCAGTTGCTCGAGCTGACGAAATCGAACTTCGACTACGCCGAGATCGCCATCCAGCGTCCGAACGGAACGCTGTTGAGCTTGACCGAGGATCAGGTCAACGATGAGAAGCCGGCCGGCTTCTACACGGACGACGAGGGTGTCACGCATTTCATAGGCCTTACGGGGAGCAATCGGCAAGTTGCTGCAAAGGACTACTTCGAGGTCAGCGGGACCGTTGTCCTGAGCCAGTCGCGCGCGTCGAAGTTCGAAGTCAAGATCAGTCCGAAGGAGAAGACGATCAAGCTCGGCGGGTCGGTTAGCTTCGAGGCCACAGTCGAAGGTTTGAACGACCTGAGGGGCGTCTCGTATTCGTGGAGGGTCGACGGCAAGCAGCTGGGCGCCGCGAAGAGCTTCTCGCACACATTTCCGAAGAAGGACGACTACCACAAGGTCTCGGTGACGGTGGGGCTCGATGAGAGCGACGCCTCGGATACGGATGTCGCGACGATCACCGTCGGCGATCCGGAGCGGGCCAAGGAGGAGGGCGATCAGGAGGATGTTCCGCCACAGTCGGACTACGTCCCGCCGGTCGTCGATGGCGGTTCTACCGATCCCTACGTTCCCGTTCCTCCCGCCCCATCGACACCTCCTACGCCCAGCCCAGAGCCGCCGGACGTCACGACCTCCGGAACACCCGTCGAGGGCAATCTGCTGGCCGACGTGAGCGAGCCACCGCCCAGCAGCATCCTCGAGTCCGCGGCTCGTGCAGCGCGCAAGGGGACCCCCCAGGACGACGCCAACGACGGCGACGTCGGAGTCTCCGAGGCGGCGGTCAGTATCTTCGCTGCGCTGGCCCTGCTTGGTCTCGGTGCGGGCATCGAGACACGCCAGGGCCGGCTGCCGCGTTTGCGGCTGCCGCGACGTTCAGCCTGACCTGTTGGGTAGATTCGCCCTTCACATCTCGGCCATCCCCGACCAGCACAGCGAGGCGCACCAGCCGTGAAAATCGAGAACGTCATCTTCGACATCGCCGACGCACTGCTCTACCCGGTGCTGATCGCCGCGCTGTTGTCGATCCTCTTCGTGGTCGTCGAACTCGGCGCCCTGCTCGCCGAGTTGCGCACGCGGCGCGGCCGCGGCCTGGCGCGACTCGAGCAGGGGGTCGGGGCGATCCGGGCCGCGCTTGCGGCGGGGGACAGCGTCACGGCGCTGAGCATCGCCCGTAGCCTCGGCTACAACGGCGCGATGTCCGACGCCCTGGCAGCGATCATCGAGCAGCGCGGCAAGCCGGACGCTCCAGATCGGATCGCGAAGCGGATGGCGGAGTACGACTACCGCTCGATGCGCCGCCTCGAGCGGACGCGGATCCTCGTCCGCATGGGGCCCGCGCTCGGCCTGATGGGAACGCTGATCCCGCTCTCACCGGCGCTCGCCGCGCTCGCCGAGGGCAACGTCCAGCGGCTCACCGACGACCTGCGTGTCGCCTTCAGCGTGACCGTCGCCGGCTTGCTGATCGGCATGCTCGCCTTCATCGTCTCGCTGGTGCGCGACCGGCTCTACGCCCAGGACTACTCCGATGTCGAGTACGTGCTTGCCGGGCTGTCGAGCGTCCCGATCCATCCGTCGCCGAAGGCGCCACCCAGCGGTGAGGCGAAGGTCGCCGCGACCGAGGTCGCGCAGTCGGGGGCAACCGCGACCGCCGTGCTGCCCACCCCGTCGACGCCTGTCTCGACCGGGCAACAGCAGCCAGCAGCTTCGCCGCCTCCGGCGCAACCGCCGGCAGCGCCTCCCGCTCCGCCGCAGGCGCCCGCCGCTCCACCGGCCCCGGAGGGCGCTTGACCTCTCGCGTCAACGCCCGCGCGCGGACGCGTGAGGACCGGGCCGGCGATCCGCTCGACGGCCTCGTCAACCTGTTCGACCTCGGCATCGTGCTCGCGGTCGCGTTCCTGCTCGCCGCGCTGTCGTCGATCGACCTCGCGCCGTCGGTCCTGAAGCAGAACGACGCTCAGACCAGCGGCGCCGTTCCCGTTCCCGCGGACTCGGTGATCCAGAAGCCCGGCGAGGAGGCGAACACGATCGAGCTCCAGCCCGGCGAGGAGGTCGTCGGCCAGGGCGAGCCGGTCGGCACCGTCTACAGGCTCGATGACGGCCGCGTTGTGATCGTCCGCCCGGAGAGCTCCGAGCCGGTGCCCGGCGAGGAGACCCCCGGCAATAGTGGCTCCTCCGACTCGGGCTCGACCACGACGCCTACCCCCGGCACCACGCCGTCGCCGGACAGCTCGTCTGGCAGTGTCGGCAACAACAGCTCCAGCGTGCCCAGCCAGGCGCTCGAGGCGCCCCAGCCGAGTACCGGCGCGCCCTAGAGTCGCGCGCACCCAGGAACGAAAAGGCCGGCCCGCGCACAGGGCGCGAACCGGCCTCTTCGCTAGTCAGCTCAGCAGCTGACGATCATTCGACTTACGGGCCGAGGTAGGTCACCGTGAAGTTGACCTGGTCGAGGCTGCCCGCGACGTCCAGATCGGCGCCGGAGCTCTGGCCGGCCGTCGCAAATAGCGCGTCGTTGGCCGTGAACACGGCGACGGTGCTGACCACCTGCTTGGTCTGGGTCGCCTCGGTCACCGCGTTCTGCGACGCGGACGCCACGATGCGTCCGCCCGGTCCGTGGATGTTGAGGGTGCGTGTGCCGACCGCGTTGGTCGCCCAGCGCACCTCGGCCGAGACCATGTACCGACCGGTCAGCGGCACCACGATGTTGCTGGGGCTCGTGGCGAAGTCGAACATGTTCGCGTTGTCGTAGCCGCGGACCGGTGGGTTGGGATCGTCCGCATTCGCCGGCCAGGTGAGCGTCTGGGCGGCGCCTGCCGCGGCATTCGCGCTGGTCGGGATCGCCTGGGTGCTGCCGCTCGGGCGGACCAGCCGCACCGCCGGGAACACACCGAGCTGGGCGGGACCGACCGCGCCGTCGGCGATGCCGGGGTTCGGGTAGGTGCCGGTCAGCGAGCCGCCGGCGGGCCCGCTGGGCGGCGTGCTCGTCGGCAGGACGCCGGCGGCCAGATCCTCAGCGAGCAGGCTGCCGTTGGCGACCTTCTTCGAGTTAACCGCGCCGTCGCCGATCTTCTTGCGTACGACGGAGCCATTGTCGAGCCGCTTGCTCGTGATGGCGCCCGGAGCGACCTTCAGCGTCGTTACCGAGCCATGTTGGAGCTGGTCAGACCCGACACTGCCCTTGGGCAGGCTGACGGCTGCGTATGAGGTGCCTCCAAGGGCCACGAAGAGGGCCAGGATGGCGATGTGGTGACGGCGGATATACCGCGTGAGCGAGTTCATGGTTAGGCGACCCTAACAGAACTTAGGCCGACCTAACGGTCCTCCTGGATGGGCGCGGGTGGTTTCGAACCACCGACCTCTCGCGTGTGAAGCGAGCGCTCTCCCACTGAGCTACGCGCCCGGAAGGCGGCTGATTCTAGGCGTCGGGCGAGTGAAATGCCGCTTGGCAGAGCGATAACGCCTCTTGGCAGGTTTCGGGTCCAACACCTGTCCAGAGGCGTCGAATAGTCGTCCAGATCGGGTTTGGCCGCCCGGCCAGGGGGGACGCTAGCTGCCGAAACAGGCACTGCAGCGACGCGGGGCAGGCGAGAGACCGCTCCGCGACACGATCAAGAGGAGAGGGTTCAATGGGCATCATGTCCAGCCGCCGCAAGGTGGCGGGAGGTTCTGGCCTAGCCGTTCTCGCGAGCGCCGCGGCGCTCGCGCTGGCGGGACAGGCGGAAGCGGCAACGACGGCCTACCCAGCCGGCGGCAGCGGCTTCGACAGCGACAGTCAGGGGTGGGTCGGCAGCGACCAGGCATGCAGCGTGACGCTGCTGACGCTTCCGCTGCCAGTTCTCAACACCTGCACGTCAACGACCGCGCACGATCCGTCGGCGGGCAACCCGCCGGGGTCGATCTCGGCGCGTACGAACGTGTCGATCAATCTGCTGTCGCTGTTCTCAGGCTCGTCCACCTGGACATCGCCGGAGTTCACGGTGCCGGCGGGTGATGTCACCGCTGCGACGGTCGCGCTCGACCGGACCGAAGCCCTGGCCGCTCGGCACCAGCTCGCCCTGCAGGCG
>CAMLNW010000144.1 GCA_946481495.1 uncultured Actinomycetes bacterium | reverse complement strand
GTCCCGGTCGCGTTCTTGGCAACCAGGCGATAGTGGTAGGTCACACCGGCCGACAGCCCGTTGAGCGACTCCTGGACCGCCAGGAAGTCGCTCCCGGCACCGATCTGACGCGACCCGGCGGGGGCCTTGTTGCCATATGCGGCCGTTGGGCCCCACTCGACGTGATAGCTCGTGCTCTGGTGGTTGGGGTTTACCAGCGCGGTGACAGAAGCACTGGACGTTGATGCCGAAACGACCGGCTGCGCTATGTCGGGCGCGAGCCCAGGCGTCGCGAAGGCAGCGGTCTCCGAAGTGTCCGAAGTGCCCGTCGCGGCGATCAGCCGGACGGCGTAGTTGGTGTTGGGCGTCAAGCCCTCAACGTCCTGGCTGACAGCCGTCACGCCAGCAGTAGAGCCGGCGCTGGCGTCCGGGACGGGCGCCTTGATCCAGGTCAGGCCGTCTGAGGAGAACTCGAAGCGGTAGCTGGTCGGAAACCCGGGCGCTGGGATCGTGACGGTGCCCTTGAGCGTCGCGGTCCTGGCGGTGACGTTCTCGACCGGCAGGATTGTCGCGGTCGGAGCGGGCGCGGGGCCGATCTTGTAGATCGCTCCCGCAGTGCCGCTGATCGGGGTGTTGACATAGGCGTAATCGCCGCCCGGCGCCAAGGCGACCGCCAGATAGCCAGTGCCGGTAGTCGAAATCGGCGACCCCGGAGCAGACCCAACCAGCCCGCCAGCGGCATCGAGCTCACACAACACGTAAGTGTTGAAGACCGGCTTTCGCGTGAGGAAAACGTGCTGGTCGACCGGGTCGATAGCTAGGTGATCGACATTCGTCGCCGAGCCGATCCCGCACTCGCCGGAGTTCGGCCCGAAGCTCTGCTTAAACGACCCATCCGGGTTAAAGACCGACACCCGATTGGTACTGGCGACGAAGGCCTCGCCAGCGGAGTTGACCGCGACGCTCCGCGGCGCGATCTGGCCGTTGTTCGGCCCGGTCGTCCGGCCTTGCAGACATCGACAGGACTCGAGACAGGCTTGCAGATCTCCACGCCCCCGCCGGGAACCGGGTTGGTCACGGTGACGGTCCTGGGCAAGCCCTGAAGCAGCGAGACCACGGCGGTGAGACCGGGCACGTCGGTATGAGCGAGGGCGTTCTGGAACACCACGGTATACGGCCCACCCGGCTGCGACCCACCACCAGGATTGGGCGAGGTCACCGCCACGTTGTCGGTCCCGATCGCCGGAAACGCCTCGAGAGCCGACTCGACCGCGGCCGGCGACGCGTTCCAAGGAATCGGAGATGACTGGGTGAAGTCGATGTAGCGCAGGGTGAAGGTGCCTCCGGTGATCGTCGGCGCGAGCGTCACCACCTGCGTCTCGTTGGCGCCGGTGTTGTTCTCTCCCGAGGCGACGATGTCCCAGCCGTAGGCGCGTACGAATGCCGCGTCGGTGACTTGGTTGCTGCCGTTGAGCGTGAGGTCGAACTCGTTGACGCGATTGTTCGTCAGATCGCCGACCAAGACGTTGCCGTTGGTCGGGTCAATCGCGATCGCGCCCTGCTGCAAGCTGGCGAACCCGCCGCCGAGGGCGGTCGAGGTACCCGCCTGACAACCCGTAGCGGTCGTGCAGAACTGAAGCTCCGCAGCCGGCGCAGCAGCGTTGACGCTCCAACCAAACGCCCCCTGAAACGACCCATCCTGGGAGAAGACATCGATCCGACGATTGCCCTGGTCAGCGACGAACACATTGCCCGTCGCGGGATCGACCGTCACACCCTCCGGCGCGTTGATCGCCCCTGCCGCGCCGCTGGCAGTCCCCGCCTTACAGACATCCGCCGGGCTCGACACCACACGACAAACCTCAGGCGCAACACCCAAATCATGCTGGCCACTGGCCACGACATCGTGGCCAAACGCCTTGACGAAGACCCCATCGGAGGTGAACTCGTCAACGCGATTGTTGTCCTTCGACGACACGAACACATTGCCGGTCGCCCCACCACCCACACCAGAGCGATTCACAGCCACACCGGTCCCAGAACTGACCTGACCCCCCAATGCGCCCGTCTGCGTCCCAAACGTCCCCACGACGGTGTCCGAAGCGCCACCAACCGCAGCAACCACCAACACCACCGTCAACGCAAGCGAAACCGCCAAGACCGACTGCAGAACACTGCCGCTGCGAACACGCCTCATCTCTGCGATTCCTCTCCTCGTTGCTGCCGTGGTGCCGTTACTCAAGGCCGCGTTGGACCCCGCACTTCGACGTTGCGACAACCATAAACCTGTTGTTTCTGACCTGTCAAGGAGGTACCGCAGATGGCCCGTCAAACAGCTCTGTAGAGCCCGGCAAGGCATGTATGTGGCTATGACCATGGCGTTTATTGGGCTGCCGATGACCGGCGGAGGCATAGGCCGCTGTCGCGATCGGGCGCGGGTGCTCGGACTCCGGAAACGCCCCGTGGACTGGATTTCCGGCTCAGGAGGGGCTAGAGTCGTGGTACTTGGAGTTTCTGGAAACAGCCGTGGTCCCAGAGGGCGGCAGTCGTGGCCGCTGAGGGGTCGAGGACGGCGAGCCGGCGGCGGCCGGACCAGATCCCGGGCGGGCACCATGGGCTGAGCCCGGAGCAGGTGGCGGAGTCGCAGCGGGGGCGGATCCTCGAGGCGATGCGGGAGTCGATCGCCAAGCACGGGTACTCGGACGCGAGCGTGGCCGACGTGATCAAGCGGGCGGGGGTGTCGCGCAAGACGTTCTATGCGCAGTTCACCGACAAAGAGGACTGCTTCCTGGCGATCTACGCCGACCAGATGGGTCGGTTGCAGGCGGTGACGCGCGACGCGTTCGACGCACAGGACGAGTGGGTTCCGGCGCTGCGAGCGGGGGTCACCGCGCTGCTGACGGCGCTCGCTTACGACCCGGCGGTCGCGCGGCTGTGCTTCGTCGACGTGCTGGCCGCCGGCCCGCACGCGGCCGAGGCGCGCAATGCGGCGATGCGCGAGCTCGAGGGGATCCTCGAGTTGGGGCGCGGCGGCGACGTGACCGACGCCGGCGCCACCACCCCACGCGCGCTCGGGATGAGCATGGTCGGCGGACTCGGCGAGGTGCTCTACCAGGAGATCGTCGCCGGGAAGGCCGAGCAACTGCCGGCGATGCTGCCCGAGCTGATGTACGCGCTGGTGCTCCCGTTCGAGGGCCGTGAGGCGGCCCAGCGCGAGCTCGACCGGGCGCCGCGGCGGGCTGCGACCGCACAGACCTAGACCTATGCCCAGAGCCCAGAAATGGGCATCGCCCAGAGGCGGTCGGCGAGGGGGATGGTTTGCTCGCCGGTGTAGAGCAGGATGCCGGCCCGAAAAGAAGGGCCGCGAGCGTCGCGAAGCTTGGCTAGGGAACGCCAGTCGCGGGCAGTCGGCGAGGCGCCGGCCTTGACCTCGATCGCGGCGATGTCGCCCGAGTTCGCTTCCAGAACGATGTCAATCTCCTCGTTCCGATCGCGGTAGTAGAACTGGGTCGCGGGAGTCTCAGCCCAGTCGAGATGGCGCGCCACCTCCATCGCGACGAAGTTCTCGAGCAGCTTTCCTGTCAACTGATCCTCGCCGGCGATCCGCTCGGCATCCGCACCGAGAATGCTGGCCAGCAGCCCGCTATCGACCAGATAGACCTTCGGCGACTGGATCTCCCGGCTGCCGAGCCCGGGACGCCAAGCCGGCATTCTGCGCACGACATACACCGTCTCGAGCAACTGCGTGTACGCCTGGACCGTGACGTGGGCTAGACCAAGCGCTTTTGCGACGTTGCGAGCCGAGTAGACGTTTGCGACCCGGCTGGCGAGCAGTCGCAACACGCGTGGCATCTCCGCAAGCTTGCGGGCATCCGCGATCTCACGCAGGTCGCGCTCCAGAGTGCTGGTGATGTAGTCGGCGAAGAACCGCCGCCGCTGATGAGGCGACGCACCAATGGCCCGCGGATAGCCACCCGCGACAACCCGCTCGACGAATGCGCCGCGCCCGATGGGTGCGTTGACGATCGTCGGCGGGCGGCCAGCGAGCAGAGCGTCGACGATGTTGCCAGTCGCACCCTCCAGCTCCGACTGAGCCAGTGGCCAAAGCGTGATCAAGGCAGTACGGCCAGTCAGCGCGTCGAGGACCTTCGGCGCGGTGAGGACGTTCGCCGAGCCGGTCAGGAGAAACTGACCCGCTTGCTGCTCGCGATCGACCCGCTGCTTGATCGCCAGCAGCAGGTTGGGTGCGCGCTGCACCTCATCGATGAAGACCCTGCCAGGGCGAGCCGCCACGAAGCCGGTCGGATCGTCAAGCGCGGCATCGAGCTCAGCGGGGCCGTCCAGGCTCACGGAATGGTCGAAGCCGCGGGCCTTCACCAACTCGTGAGCCAAGGTGCTCTTTCCTACCTGGCGAGCTCCCTGGATGAAGACGACCGGACTGAAATCGAGCGCCTCAGCGGCGAGCGGTTGAGCATGTCGAGCGTAGTAAGCCATGGACAGATGGTCATTAGTCTAACGGCAAATGGTAATTAGACACCGAGCGAATGGTAATTAGACACTCAGGCAAGCAGCCCGGAGGCCCGAGTTCCCCGACCCTGTCAAGTTTGGAAACGGCAAATTTCCAGATTGCTCGAAGCTAGCCCTAGAGCGGGATTTAGGCTTTAGACAGCGGCATCTCTATAGAAATCTCCAGGCTACTACCCGTTTCTGGAGTACCATCGGATGCATGGCGGAGACTCCAGGACTGGAGAGCAAGGAGTTCAGCGTCACGCACCGGCGGCGGCGCGACCAGCTGCCGGGTGGGCGGCATGGGCTGCCGCGCGAGGTGGTCGCAGAGTCGCAGCGCGACCGGATCCTCAAGGGGATGACGATCGCGGCGGGGCGGAGCGGGTTCCGCGACGCGCACATCACCGAGGTCGTGCACCGCGCGGGCGTCTCGCGGCGAACCTTCTACGAGCACTTCAAGGGCAAGGAGGAGTGCTTCGCGGCCGCCTACGCGCGCTCGATGGAACAGCTATGGCAGCTGACGCTGCGCGAGTTCGAGGTCGCAGACGAGTGGACCGACGGGCTGCGCGCCGGGCTGACGGAGATGTTGTCGGCGCTGTCGCGGCGGCCGGAGGTGGCGAGCGTGTGCTTCGTCGAGGTGCTGGCGGCGGGGCCCCTGGCCGCCGAACGACGCGACGAGGCGATGCGCAAGTTCCTGCCGCTGTTCGAGAGCGCGCCGACCGAGGTGCCGCGCACGCTGAGGATCTTCGAGGCGCTCGGACTCGGCCGGGTCTCCGACCTCAGCGCGGTGCTGCACCGCGAGATCGCCGGCGGGCGGATCGAGCAGCTTCCCGACCTGCTGCCGGAGCTGATGTACATGATGGTGCTGCCGTTCCTCGGCCCCGACGCGGCGGCACGCGAGCTGGAGCGACCCGCACCCGCGGGCAAGGAGGCCGCGGCCTGATGGCGGCGCGCCCCGGACGCGGACCGGTACGGCCGTACCGCACCGAGGCGCGGCTCGAGGGCTCGCTCGAGTTCATGGGACGCGAGTGGGAGCGCGAGCGCGGCGACGAGCATCCCGCCGAGGCGCCCGACCTCGACCACGAGCGGCTGCTGACCGACTACGACGCGGCGATGGAGCTCGCGTTCGCCGAGATCGAGCACGCCTTCCTGGTCGCCGACGGCGACTGGGCCGAGCGGATGCGGATCGCGCTCGCCCGGCTGCTGACGCTGGCGTCGCGCAACCCGGAGCAGACGCGGCTCTGCACGGTGCGCGTCTTCGAGGCGGGGCAGGCGGGGCTGGAGCGGCGCGACGTCTGGATGGCGCGCTTCACCGGCCTCTGCGACTCCGGCTACGCCCAGTCGGGGCGCGGCGACCGTCCGCCGCGACTGATTTCGCCGATCGCCGCGGGCGCGCTATTCGAGCTGGTCCGGACACACGCCACCGAGGACCGCCTCGAGCAGCTCCCCGAGGCGCTGCCGGCGGCAGTGCTGGTCGTGCTGGCGCCGGTCGTCGGGCGCGAGGCGGCGCTGGCGCTCGTGGCCTGAAGTCAGCCGATCGAATGGCCGGCGACGATCAGGCCGTCAGGGTCCCAATGCCTCTTCACGGCCTGTAGGCGCTCGACGACGACCTCGGGAAAGAAGGTCGACAGAGGCGTCGGGCGCTCGCTGAAGTTGAAGTAGCAACCGGCGTCGTAGGGAGCCATCGCCGCGCTCAAGCGATCGAAGTCGCCGCGCGCGGCAGCAGCGGCGCCCGGAGCCATCAGCGAGGCGACGCCGAAAGCGAAGTAGTCGCCGGGCAGCGAGTCGAGCGCCCCGCCATCGGGCGCGGGGCGGGACAGCGCTCCCCCCGTCTGGCGCAGCTCGGCCGACACCAGCGTCGAGCCGGAGCCCGGGCCGATCGCGTTGACGAAGGCATCGACGGCCTCCGGCGGCAGCGGGCCGGTGAGGACGTGGTCGGTGAGCGCCGGCACCGGCTCCTCAGGGTCCATGTGGACGCGGCCGAGGATGTCGGGACCGGCGAGGCCGACCGTGTCCATCTCGGGATCGAGGGCGCGCAGCGGCGCAAGCAACTCGGCGCCGTCGCTCTCGCCGCCGAGGAAGATGGCGTCGACGACGGCGAAGGCGCGGCCGCGCAGCGGTGGCGGCGGACCGGGAACGTCGGGAACTTGAAGGACGCGACCGGACAGCGTCAACTCCTCGGGGGCGGTCAAGGTCAGCTCGCGCCAAGCGTGGAGAACCTCGCTGGCGCGCTCGACGGGGAAGAGCAGGTTGCCGGCGTAGATCTGCGGCAGCTCGAACAGATCGATCTCGAGCGCCGTGACTACGCCGAGGTTGCCGCCGCCCCCGCGCAGCGCCCAGAACAGCTCGGGCTCGCGGCCGGCGTCGACGTGCGACATGACCTCAGCGACCGTCGCCTCGTGGGCGCGGAAGCCCTCGCGACGGTGGACCAGCGTGACCCGCG
>CAMLNW010000143.1 GCA_946481495.1 uncultured Actinomycetes bacterium | reverse complement strand
ATCAGCTCCTCGAACGCGCAGCCCTCCTGGAGGTCGGGGTCGTAGAAACTGCCGACGGCGATGTCCGGGACGTGGGCGAAGCCGTCGGTCCGCTTCAGATGTTCGGCGGCGTGGGGCGAGAAGTGCATCAGCGGATCATCGCCTTCGACGCGGTCGTCATCGAGGTAGCGCTTGCCGCTCCCGCCAAGGACGAGCGCACCCTCCCGCTCCGAACGCACGAGCAGCCAGCCGACGTGTGGGTGCTCGCGCAGCGCCGGGATCAGCTGCGGGTGGCGTGCTTCGATCTCCTCCAGGGTGAGCCGGCGCCGCTCCTCCATCAGGTAGATCAGGCCGAGGTTTCCGGAGCCGAGGACGACCGCCTGGCGGCCTGAGACGTCACGGCGGTCCGGCTTGCGCTTGCGGCGACCGGTCGCCTCGTCGACGGCGCGCCCGACGGCGTTCGCCTGCTCGTCGCCGTCGGCGACGGCGGTCACGCTGGCGCCCGCGGACAGCGACCGCTCGACGAGCTCCTCGAGCCCGTAGCCGTTGCGCTGCAGGAAGGTCGCGCCCTGGGTCTGGCCGTGATCGGACAGCACGACGATCTCGTAGGGGCGCGGCGCGTGGCGGCGCGCCCGCTCGATCCGGGCGAACTGCTGGTCGAGCTTGCGCAGCGCCTCGAGCGTGTCGGCGCGCTCGAGCCCGGAGTGGTGAGCGACCTCGTCATAGCTCGCGAACGTCGCGTAGACGGCGGGGCGACCGCGCATCATGTCGGTCAGCACGCCGAAGACGACGAGGTCGCGCACCAGCACGCACATCGCCGCGCGCATCAGCGGGTAGATGCCGCCGCGGTGGCCGCGCGGGCGGACGTCGCGGCGGCGAGCGCGGGCGGCGGCGCTCAGCTCGAGCACGATCTCCCAGCCGAACAGGACGAGCGCGCGCGTGACGTTGAAGCCGTTGGCGAGGAAGGCGCGGTAGCCGGGGTTCGCGCGCTTCTCGGCGTCGGTGCGGCTGACGGTCAGGATCGTCTCCTCGGCGTCGCCGGAGAGCAGGTTGCCGCGGCTCGCACCGCCGTTGGCGAGCAGCCCCTCGCCAGTCGAGTGGCGCGCCTCGATCTCCGCGCAGTCCGACGGCGACGAGCACTCGATCAGCCGCCCGTTCTCCTTCTCGACCCAGCGGAAGGCGGGGATGTCGTCGTTCGAGCCGAGCAGCAGCGCCGCCTGACTGGCGCCGGTCTGCGACGAGAGGTCCGTCTCCCACTCGGTCAGCCGGTAGCCATGGTCAGCGATCCAACTCGCCATCGCCGGCGCGCTGCCGTCGCTGAGCGCGCGCCGCAGGATCGGCAGCGCGAGCCCGTCGATCTCGAGGAAGACAATCCCGGCGGCGTCGGTCGCCTCGACCGGGCCGAGCCGACGGGCGATCCGCTGGGTGACGCGCAGCGAGTACTCGTCGTCGTCGTTGGTGCCGAGGATGACCTGCAGGACGATGCTCGCGATCGCCATCACGAGCGCAGCCAGCAGCGCGTCGCCGAACGAGTCGACGCGCACGTCGCCCGACAGCACGTCGCCCGCGATCACCAGCGCGAAGGCGTCGGCGAACAGCACCAACAGGAATCCGAGCACGAGCGTGAACGGCAGTCGCAGCGCCGCCAACAGCGGTGGCAGGACCGCGTTGACGATCCCGATCGCGAGCACGACGAGCAGCGCCGCGAGCGCGCCGTCGAGCTCGACTCCGGGAACGACCCAGGCCGCAAAGGCGAGCGCGACGGCACCGACGACCCAGGCGAGCAGCAGCCGGCCAGGCCTCAGCTTCGGCGCGACCGGCTCCCAGACCAGCTCCTGGCCGTATGTCACCGAGCGCACCGCTCAAACCCCCTGCTCGGCGACGACCGTTCCGGCTGCGACGGCGTCGGCCAGCGCCTGGTGGTCGCGTTCGTTCTGGTCGGCGTAGGCGGCGGCGAACTGCACGAGCGCCTTGTCGAAGGAGCGTCCGGAACCTAGGTATGAGGCGATCGCATGCCGGTCGCCGCTACGCGCGTGGGCGCGCGCGAGCGACCAGCCGCAGCTGCGCCCATAGGCGGCGAAGCCGCTGTCGGTCATCCCCATCAGATCGCCGGACAGCTTGCCGTCCCAGAGCTGACGGATGTAGTAGTCGTGCGGCACGCCGTCGAGCCCCGTAACGGTGTCCCAGCCGAGGAAGATGTCGCTCGCCGCCTGCATCAGCCGCTGGCCCTCGACGACACGTTGTCCGTGGCGCGAGTAGCCGCTCTCGCCGACGAACGGCTCGAGTACCGACGCGACCGCCTCCTTCGCCTGCAGCACGAGCGGGTCGTTGCCGTCGCGGCCCTCGAGCAGAACGACCCATGCGCGCGTGCCGACACTGCCGACTCCGACGACCTTGCGCGCGAGGTGTACGTAGCGGTAGCTCTCGAGCAGGTGGCGACGGTCGTCGGCGAGGCTGTCGGCGTAGCTATGGACCAGCGCACCAACGCGGTCGATCTCGTCATGGGCAACGTCGGGCGGCAGCAGCTCCTCGATCGGCACCAGCAACGGCGGCTGGCTGACGAAGCGCAACCGGCCGCCGACGCTGTGGGTCAGCTTGGTCAGCGCGCGC
This sequence comes from uncultured Actinomycetes bacterium, assembly GCA_946481495.1. Next base: position 4,383 of record CAMLNW010000143.1, on the reverse strand, counting down.
AGGCTGTTCTTGCGCTCGGCCTTCGCGACCTTGCGCTGGACGCGCGCGGCGTCGGCCTGCTCGATGTCCGCGCCGAAGCGGTCCTGCAGCCCTTGCAGGTCCATCCGCGCGTACCAGACGTCGAGATTGCCCTGCTCGGCGAACATCCGCATCCCCGTGCGGTACTCCTGGACCGTCGCCTGGACCGCCGCCGCGCGCCGCTCCGGCGACTGGCCGCGGTCGCGGCCGGCAATCTCGACGCTGGCGGCCATCCGCTTGACGTCCCACTCCCACGGGCCGGGCAGCGTCTCGTCGAAGTCGTTGAGGTCGAAGACCATCCGCCGGTCGGGGGCCGCGAAGCCACCGAAGTTGGCGATGTGAGCGTCGCCGCAGAGCTGGACCGTCAGTCCGGTGGTCGGCGTCTCGGCGAGATCGGCCGCCATCACGGCTGCCGCGCCGCGGAAGAACGCGAAGGGCGAGACGAGCATCCGGCCGTAGCGGATCGGCAGCAGCTCAGGCACGCGCGTCGCGGCCTGTCCGACGAGGGTCTTAACCGGATCGGGACGGTCGGCGGGCTGCCAGTCGCCGTGGGCGGAGCGCGGGGTCTCCGCGCGCGCGGCCCGGCCGCGATCGGCGGGGGCAGCGGTGTCGCCTGCGGCCATGGTTGTACTCAAGCGCATCGACGCGTCGCGGAACGCATCGGCCACCCCTCGACCAGCCCAATCGCCGCGGCCCGCTCGACAGCACCGGAGCGCGACGACACGCCGAGCTTGCGGTAGACGGCGTGCGCCTGCGTCTTGACCGTGTTGGTCGAGACCTGCAACCGCGCGGCGATCTGCCCGAGCGTGAGGTAGCTCGGCAGGAAGCGCAGCACGCGCAGCTCGGCGAGCGTTAACGCGTCGCAGTCGTCGAGCGCGCCTGCGGCGACGTCGTCCGCCTGGCCCCATGCGTCGTCGATCGCGGCGCGCAGCGTCGTCGCGTCGGGGAGTGCGTTCGCTGCCTTCCCAGCGCCGTCGAGCAGGTCGCGCGCCGCCACCGCCTCGCCGCGCTGCAGCAGCGCGCCGGCCAACTCGACCGCCGCTTCGGCGGCCCGCTGCAACAGTGCATCGTCGTCGGAAACCAGGCGCAGGCCGTGCAAGCCACGGGGTACGACGGGCGCTGCGGCTGAGATGGAGAGCGAGTCGGGCATCGGGAGAGGCCGGGCGCTAGCCGGGCAGCCCCCAGACTTTCGTCGCGCGGCTGGTCGTTCAAGGAGGCGAGCCGGTGTAAACGGTGGTGTACGCACCACCACGCACCGCCGCGTGCGCGCCATAGGCGATCTCACAGACCGCCATCGCCAACCGTTGAGTTGGAATGGACCGTCAAGAGCTCGTCTTCCCCTCAGGCGCCGACTCCTGCGCCGCCTGGCTGTATCCGGCCGCAAGCGACGCAGCTGCCACTCCGATCGTCGTCATGGCCCACGGCCTGTCCGGAACGCGCCGCGACCGGCTCGGCCCGTTCGCCGAGCGCTTCGCGGCGGCGGGCTTCGCCGCGCTCGTCTTCGACCACCGCGGCTTCGGCGACAGCGGCGGCGAGCCGGACCTGTTCGATCTACGACGTCAGCTCGAGGACTGGCGCGCCGCGATCGCTTGCGCGCGCTCGCTGCCTGACGTCGACTCCTCCCGAGTAGCCACGTTCGGCTCCTCGATGGGCGGCGGCAACGCACTGGCCGCGGCGGCGGAAGATCCGGGCGTCGCCGCCGCGATCAGTCAGGTCCCGTTCCTCGACCTCCTGCGCCAGTCGCACCGATCGCCACCGCGAGTCCGAGCCCAGATGCTGCGCGCCGCGCTGCTCGGCAAGCACCTCCCCGCCGTCGGCCAGCCCGACGAGGCCGCCTTCATCAACGCCCCCGACAGCGAGGCCGGCTGGCGCCAGATCGTCGCCACCGGCGAGGACTCGCGCTGGCGCAACCGCGCATCCGCCCGCTGGCTGCTCGGCCGCCCCTACCGCCCAGCCCGCCACGCAGCCACCCTCCACTGCCCCTGGCTCGTCTGCGTCGGCGAGGCCGACCAGGTCGCCGCCCCCGGCCCCGCGATCAAGGCCGCCCGTTCCGCCCCGCACGGCGAGCTGCGCACCTATCCCGGCGTCGACCACTTCGACATCTACGACGGCCCCGAGCACGAGGCGGTCGTCACCGACCAGCTCGCCTTCCTCCACCGCCACCTAGGCGACGGCTAGCCCGGCTCCGCCCGGTCGCGCGCCCGCTCGCGCACGTGCGCCTTCTCGTCGAGCGTCATCGCTCCCGGATGCCCGTCGCCCGGCCAAGGCGCCAGCACTAGCAACAGCCGCGCATCCGCGACCCTCATGCCGCTCCCGCGGCCCGAACTCCACAACCAGCCCCCGTCCACCCGCGACCGACTCCCCGTCCGCCTCAACCTCGACCTCCCCATCGAGCACGACCAACCAGGCCCGCTCATGCACCTCATGCTCCTGCAACCGCTCCCCCGCCGGCAGCACCAGAGCAATCACCCTCGCCGCATCCCCAGAAGACAGGATCTCCGGCCTGCGCGCCTCCAACCCCAGCCCTTCCAGATCCCAGCTCCGCATGGATCCAGGCTAGGCCACCGGATGCGCGGCGTCCATCGATCTACTGGGTCCGCAGGATCTTCTCCATCGACTTGCCTTTCGCCAGCTCATCGATGAGCTTGTCGAGGTAGCGGATGTCCCGCATGGTCGGCTCCTCGATCTCCTCCACCCGGATGCCACAGATCACGCCTTTGATCAGGGATCGCGAGGGGTTCAGCCGGGGAGCTTCCGCGAAGAACGTCTCGAGGTCGGTGTCGCCCTCCAATACAGCTTCCAGTTCGTCCTGCCCGTATCCCGTGAGCCAGCGAACGATCTCGTCGACCTCCGCCTTCGTCCGTCCCTTCTTCTCTGCCTTTTCGACGTACAGGGGATAGACGCGCGCAAAGCCGATCGTGTAGATCCGATGCTTCTTCATGCGGGAGTTCTACAGGGCGCTAGCGGAGGGGGCGGGATTCGAACCCGCGGTGGACTTGCGCCCACTCTGGTTTTCAAGACCAGTGCATTCAACCGCTCTGCCACCCCTCCAGGGGCCGTGAATCCTAGCCCCGAAGGTGCAGCGGCGGGTCGTATACCGAGGCGAGCCGGGCGAGCGTCAGGGCGCCGAGCAACAGGCCGAAGTCGCGTAGGGCGATGTCGTAGTAGCCGGAGTAGGTGAGCAGGCTGATCACGATTCCGCCGAGCCAGGCGGCGACGATGTAGGCGCCGTAGCGCGGCTTGAGCGCGACGGCGATGCCGGCAACGATCTCGATCGCGCCGACCGCGTACATGAACTGCTGTGCGGTGCCCGGTGCGATGTCGTTGATCCACGGGGCGAGGTAGATCGGCCAGTCGACCATCACGTTGAAGAACTTGTCCAGCCCGAACGCGATCGGCGCCACAGTGAAGGCGAGCCGCAGCAGCGCGAACGCCTGGTAACGGGGATCGCCCCAGTCGGCGCGCGCGACGGTCGCGGTTCCGCCGTTGGTGGAGGGGGCGATTCGGTCGTGGGTGGAAGAACGCTCTTGGGGTCTCGTGATGGCCATGACGGACTCTCTTTCCTATTGCGTCTGGGTTGCTTGACGGAGCTTGGAATCAATGCGGGCGAGCAGGTCGTCGTAGGAGTCGCAGAAGGCCTGCACTCCCTCGCGCTCGAGCTCGCTGGTGATGGCGTCGAGGTCCACGCCCTGTGCGGCAGACGACACGAGAAGCGCGCCCGCCTCCTCGATGCCGCCACTGAGGGTCGGCTCGACGTTGCCGTGGTCGGCGAATGCGCGCAGGGTCTTCTCAGGCATCGTGTTGATGACGCCGGGCGCGATCAGCCGCTCGACGTAGAGGACGTCCGAGTAGGCGGAATCCTTGGTCGCGGTGCTCGCCCACAGCGGACGCTGAGCTCGCGCGCCGGCGTCTCGCAGCGCCTCCCAGCGCTCACCGGCGAAGCGGGCGCGATAGCGCTCGTAGGCAACCTGGGCGTTGGCGATCGCCACGCGCCCGCGCAGCGACGAGTCGGGCGCCAGCACGGCGTCGGCCTTCGCGTCGACGCGCGAGACGAAGAACGACGCCACCGAGACGATCCCCGCGACCGGCCGACCGGCGACGACTCGCCGCTCGAGGCCGCGCAGGTAGGCGTCGAGCACCTCCTCGTAGCGCTCGACGGAGAACAGCAGCGTCACGTTGACGTTGACGCCGGCCGCCGTCAGGTCCTCGATCGCGCTGACGCCCGCGCGCGTGGCGGGCACCTTGATCAGGACGTTGGACAGGCTCAGCCGCCGCCAGAGATCGAGCGCCTGGGCGACTGTCGCCTGGGCGTCGTCGGCGACGTCGGGGGTGCACTCGAACGAGACGAAGCCGTCGCTGCCGCCG